>CAZKYJ010000401.1:0-5325 GCA_964556355.1 uncultured Verrucomicrobiales bacterium
CACGCCACAGCCCATGCCCCGAAGCCTCGTAGGCCCCGTGCGCCCCGAAAGCGGCGTGCCCGTTCGCCCTCAGCCCGGAAGGCCGCCCGCCCTCCCCGCTAGCCTCCGCCGACCAGGCCGGCGGCACCTCAACCAACGCGAACCGGCAGGCCCGATGATCGGTCTGCCAGCCGGGAAGTACTCGGAAGATCACCGGCGAATTGTCGTTCGACACTTTTGCCAGAATGCGGAAAGCTACCCGTTGCGATGTCCCCCTCCTCCCGCTCATTCCTCATCCTGCTAGCACTCGCCGGCTCGCTCCAGTCCGTTGCGGGGCAGGTCGCCGAGTTCGCAAAAAACTACCTGATCCCGCGGGGGTCGGAATGGCGTTTCTACTACGATTCGGGCGCTGCCGTGATCGAACTCTCTCGGCCGGTGCGCTTCGACACGGTCGATCCGGGCGATCTCCGCATCGGTGGCATCGCTGCCACCGGGGTCGTAGCAGATTCCCAAAGGCAGTTGCGGTTCACCCCTCCATCAGGCTTTGATGTCCTCATGAACGACGTTGTCCTTGCCGCCGGCAGCCGGACCTCGCTATCCGGGATGAGCGTTGCCCGCTTCGATAGGAAACCCTATCCGCGATGGGCCGAGCAGTTTTTTGGCGTCTCCGCATCCGACCCGGCAGTCGCAGCCCCCACGGCCGATTTCAATGGGGACGGATTGGCCAACCTTGTTTGCTACGCACTCGGACTAGATCCCCGAGTCGCCCCTTCCCAACCGCTATTGAACTACACGGCATATTCCTCGACCCGGGGTCTCATCCGCTTTTCCACCTTGCCCAGCCGTGGCGTCGGGGTCACCTTAACTCGGTCGACCAATATGAAAACCTGGGAAGAGGTTCCGGTCGACCTGGATACGTGGGAGCGACGACAAGACGGTGCCACCGTCTTCAGAGCCACCGTAAGCAATCCCGGGATTCATCGCTACTTCTACCGGCTGGATATTGCCCAATAGATCGCAAAGCGGCGATGGCATCGCGAATGCGTGCGGCCTTGGCCGCCTCTTGGCAGATGAAAACGTGCGCGGCAGCCCCTGGAATTTCCACTAGCCATTTCTGCAACGGTGGTGGATGGGTTCTAGATCATGAGAATCCTACTGCTTGCCTTGCTCCTCGTGATCCCGGTCGCCCAGGCTGGCGTCATCTTCCCCGGCCCGGGATGGCAGGCCATCCTTTCGACCGATTTCCACCAGGTGTCGGGGACGGTTACGGTGATCGATGCCGACACCATCATGGTGGACGGCTTCGTCTACGACAGCCAGGGGATCGATGTCTACTTCTACCTCGGGGCCGATGACAGCTTCGATTCGTTCAACAACGGCCTGCAGGTGGGGCCGCAGCTAGTGGGCACCGTATTCGATGGAACGGGGCCACCAATCGTCATCGACCTCCCGGTGGGACGGACGATCGAAGGGTTTGGAGCCATCGCGGTCTGGTGCACGGTCGTTCCGGTATCGTTTGGCTCCGGGACGTTCGCGCCCGTGCCGGAGCCGTCGGGCGCCCTGCTGCTCGGGGGTGCCGGCCTTTTGGCGGTGAGGCGTCGCCGCTCGCCCGGGCGGACATCCCGTCGCCCGCCGCCCGCCGCGCCCCTTTGAGGGGAGCGGCTCCTCCGCGAGCATCCCGATCGGTGAAGGTGATCGCGCACCGGGGCGGCTGGGGCTCCGGATTGGAGAATTCTCCGGAGGGGGTCGCCCTGGCGGTCGCGCGGGGCGCGGATCTCGTGGAGCTGGACGTCCGGGAACACGGGAGCGGTCGACTGGTCGCGGCACATGGTCGCGCCCGTGACGCCTCCCCCACCTCGGAGAACTGCATCGAAGCGGCGAACGGGGAGGCGGGCTTCCTCTTCCACCTCAAGGGCCGGTTCTCCGCGGCGGCCGTGGACGAGGTCGTGGCAGCCGGGAGCGCTCTCGACGAGGTCATCTTCGTGAGCCATCGTTCAAGCACGCTCGAGCGAATCCGGCGGCGGGCACCGGAGGCGCAGCTCGGGCGGTTTGGACTGACGGCGGCACTCATCGGCGGCAACCGTTACTCCCATGCCCTCGTCCACCGCAAGCTGCTGCCGAACTGGCTGGCGAGACGGCTGCGGAGGAAGGGGCTGGTCGTTTTCGCCAGCTGCGTCTGGGAGCGGGAGCACGCCCGATTGCAGGCTTCGGCGGCGGATGGGGTGTTCGTGAACCTGGCGGCGGCTCAGGCCTCGCCGGGTGGCAGGCCGGCCAGCAGGCGGGCATAGCTTAAGGTATCGATCTCGGCCGGCGTCTTGTCCCGACGGATGGCTTTGATCCTCGGGAAGCGCAAGGCCAACCCGCTATCGTGGCGCTTGCTGGGGTTGATGGAATCAAAGGCGATCTCGAGAACGGTGTCGGGCTCGACGGCGATCTTGCGGCGACCTAGCTTCGCGACGGTATGGGTGCGGAAATGCTCGGTGAGCTCTTCGATCTCGATGTCGGTGAGGCCGGAGTAGGCTTTCCCGAGGGTCGCCAGCTTCCCGGTGTGACCGTCGCGAACGGCGAAGGTGTAGTCACTCAGGACGTGGCTGCGTTTCCCGTGCCCCTGCTCGGCGGCGACGACGACGCAATCGAGGGTGGTCATGGCTTTCTTGAGTTTGAGCCACGACTTTCCCCGGCGGCCCGGCGAGTAGGTGCTCGCGGGGGCTTTGGCGATGAGCCCCTCGTTCCCGCGGCGGCGCGCGGCGGCGAAGGCTGCCTCGATCGCCTCGGCGTTGGCAGCGAAATGGACGGCCACCGGCGCAACGTTCTCGGGGAACGCGAGGGCGTCGAGTATCGCGCGGCGCTCGGCGAGTGGGCGTTCGATTAGCGAGTCCCCGTTTCTCCACAGGATATCGAAGGCGACAAACCTTACCGGGACACTCTCGCCCCGGAAGAGGTCGCCCTCCCGGTGGCGCCCCAAGCGCTTTTGTAGGTCGAAGAAGGTGAGGCGCCGGCCGGCGGCGTAGGCGATGATCTCTCCGTCGAGGATGAGGTCGCCGTCAAAGCGGAGCGCGGCGGTCGCGACCTCGGGAAACTCGGCGGTGAGGGGCCGGAGATCTCGGGAGTAGACTTCGGCGCGGTCGCCGGAGCGGTGGATCTGGGCGCGGATGCCATCGTATTTGTCTTCCAGCCAGATGTTCCCTGAGCCGAGTCGCTCCGAGATGGCCCCGGCGGTTTCCTCGGGGCTGGCCAGCATGACTTTGAGAGGCACGAACGGGGTGACGGCGGCCTCGTGGGGGCGCCCCGTCCTAGCCAAGACCGCGGCGCGACCGAGATCGCCGGTGAGCATGGCGGCTTCGCGTACGGCTTTGGGTTTCTGGCGGAAAGCTGCGGCGATGGCTTCTTCGACGAGACCTTCTTTCAGCCCGATGCGAAGGTCGCGGGCGAGGATCTTGACGACGAACTGACCGTCGCGCGGTGCAGCGCAGCGAGGAGGTCGCGCACGAGATCGCCCTTGGCCAAGGGGCTGCGGGCATCCCGCACGGCGGCAAAGAACCCGGCGATCTCGTCGAGCGTCCGCCCCTCTCCACCGGGGCGGTGGCCGAGGACGAGATACGCGGTACGGCCGGCATCGTTCTGGGCACCGGAAATCTCGCGGTAACGCTCTTCGGGGACGCCGCTGGCCTCCAAGAGGGCGCGTCGGACAACGGCGCGCCCGGCGTTCAGGGCGGATCCTCCCTGCCCGGCACGGGCGAACGGGCGGCCGGTGAGAAAGGTGACGGCACGGGCGAGATCGGCGTCGTCTGGCAGTCCGCCGAGGTAGTCGCCGAGGAGGGCGATCTTTTTCAGCTTGCCGGGGGTGGCGGCGATTGATTCCGCGACCGCGACGAAGTCGCCAAAGCCGGAGGCCGGAGGCGGCGGGAGCGGGGGCGCGCCGTCGGTGGACGTGGGGGGCGCTCCGGCGAAGCCTAGCTCGAGCTGGTCGTCGCCGAGGAGCGACCAGGCCTCGATGCCCCGCGCACGGAGGTCGCGGGCGAACTCGGCGGCGAATCCGTGGAGGGTGAGGACGCGCTTCGGTCCGACCAGTCCGACATAGCGGAGAAGGTCGGGGTAGTCGGCGTGGTCGGAGAGCGGGAAGACCTCGTCGACCTGGTAGCGGAACTTGGCGCCGGGGGTCATGGCCCAGCCGGTCATCATGGCGACGCGACGGTTTTTGATCCTCCGGATGACTTGGGAGCGCGCGGCACCGGGCGGGAAGATCAGGGCGTGTCCCACGAACTCATCGGCATCGAACGGGCGGTAGGCCGGGACGTCGACCTCCGGGTGCAGGGCGCGGTAGACGGCGGTCATCTTGTCCACGGCTGGGTGAAGCATGACGGGCAAACCGGCACCGGCGAGGGCGCGGAGGATCTCCTGAGCCTTCCCCAGCGAGTAGCCGAGGAGGACGGGGACATCGCCATCCGCAACGGCTTCCCGCGCGAACTCGACGATGTCCGCGATGATCTCGTGGGTGGGTGGAAACTGGAAACGCGGCAGACCGAAGGTGGTCTCCATGATAAGGGTATCAGCGGGCGCAGCCTCGCACGGCTCGGCGGAGAGCCCGGCTCGGAGCTTGAAATCCCCCGTATACAATAGGCTGGCGCCGTCGGACTCGCGGACAACTCTGATTTGGGCCGAACCGAAGACGTGCCCGGCGGGAATGAGGGCGGCCGAGAATCCGGGGGAGAGGGCAAACACTTCTCCGAACGGGACGGCGCGGACCTTGCACCCCTCCGCGATCCCGTAGCGGGCGGCGATGAGGTCGCGGGTGGCCCGCGAGCACAGGATCCCCCGATGGCGCGCGAAGTGGTCGGCATGGGCGTGGGAGACGAAAGCGCTCTCCCGCGAGCCGTGGGGATCGAGCCAGAGATCGGGCTCGGGGAGGTGGAGCCCGTCGCGGTATCGCGCAGCGATGCCAGGGTGCGATTCTTGCCGCCCGCCGCGTTCTCCCGCTTGCCAAATCGCCATCGTAGGTGAGTGGTTCGTCCTCGGACTGCGACCGGATGTTGCAAATCCGCGCGTTGACACCCGAATCGCCACCCGTTTTAAGTAAAGCCATGCACTTCCCAAGCGCCGCCGCCCGCGCCCTCTCCCCATCCGCCCTCATCGCTTCCGCCCTCCTGCTCGCGTCCTGCACGTCGGTTCCCTTCCTCGGGAAAAACGGCGCGGAGGACGGCGAGCCCTCCGGCCCGGTGCCCGGCGAGCACATCCCGTCAGACCGGGTGGTGAGCAACGGCGCGACGATCACCAAGGTGAAGTACTTCCACCTCGACACGCTGCGCCCGCCGACGACGCCGGAGACTTCGATCCCATTCGAGACGC
>CAZKYJ010000402.1:0-5322 GCA_964556355.1 uncultured Verrucomicrobiales bacterium
CGCCATGATGCAGCCCGTCATTTTGATCATTCTCGCCAGCATCGTGGGACCGATGGCCTACATGATGATCAGCGTCATTCTCGAATCCGTCACCGGCATCCGGGGAGGGGGCTAAGGATTGAGGAAAACTTCGCCCGATTGAACGGGTTCACTCCCGCAACTGACTAATATTCAAGCCCGCTTTGTTATGCACCGAAACCCGAAATCCAAGTCCCGACTCTCCGCCGCGTTCACCCTCATCGAGATGGTGCTCGTCCTCGCTATCATCGCGCTGCTCATGGGGGTCAGCATCAAGCTGCTCACCGGCGTCAAAGACCAGGGGAAACTGATCAAAGCCCGCGGTGACATGGAGGGGATCAGCGCCGCGCTCAGCCTCTACGAGAGCAACGCGTCGCGCTACCCGACCACCGAGCAAGGGCTCCAGGCGCTCGTGACCAAGCCGTCCACCGCCCCGGTGCCCCGCGTCTGGCGGGAGCAGATGAAGCGCGTGCCGGTGGATCCGTGGGACGAGGTCTACCGCTACCGCAACCCGGGAAAGCATGACCCCAAGGGCTACGACCTTTTCTCCGCCGGTCCCGACCGCCTCCCCGACACCGACGACGACATCGGGAACTGGATGGAGTTCTAGTCGCCGGGGCGCCCGCCGCCCCGAAGCCCGCCCATGAAACGCCTACTCCGCAGCCGGCGTGGCTTCACGCTCATTGAGATCATCATCACGATGTTCATCGTGATGCTCCTCCTCGGGGTGACCGTGCTCGGGATCCGGTCGGTCTCGGGCGAGCGGCGGCTCCGCGAAGTGACCTCAGAACTCAAACAGTACGCCCGCCAGGCCCGCACCCAAGCCATGCTCGAACAGCGCGCCTTCCAGATCGTGTTCACCCCGACGTTCTTCAGCGCGCAAGCACTGCAGCAGGTTCAGGAGGGGCAGGAGTTCGAGCAGCTCTTCCTTGCCGAAGGCGAGGCGACCCGCGCCGCCGAGATCAAACGCTTCACGCTCCCCGAGGGAATCCAGATCGAAGTGCGACACTGGAACGAAAAGGAACTCCACCCCCCGAAGCCCGACACCTGGGTCTTCGAGCACAGCGGGATCTGTGAACCGTTCACCGTGAGGGTTTCGAGCGAAGACGGCTATATCGAGATGGTCTTCCACCCGCTCACCGCCGCGGTGGAAGACGAGGTTTCCGAAATTGGAGGATAGAATCGAACCATGCACCGCGCCCCCCAGCTCCGCCCGCGCTCCCACGCCTTCATTCTCCTCGAGGTCATCCTCGCGATCGCTCTCTTCGGTCTCGCCGGCCTCGGCCTGTCCGCGGCGATCAACCGCACCGCGAAAAATGCCAACTACACGAGGATCGAGTACCAGATGATCAGCCGGCTCCAGTCCGCGCTTACCGAGGCGAGCAAAGCTTCCCGCCTCGAGGAAGACGAGTTTGTCACCGAGCCCGACGAGCTCGGCATCTACCTCCGCACCGAGATCGTCCCCATGGAAGAGATCGAGAACGACGAGGGCCAGTTCCTCCAGAATATGTGGCATATCCGCTGCACCGCGATCTGGGAACGCCGCGAGGAAGTCCTCGAAATGGAGGCGGACACCTTCCGCTACCTGCCCTTGTACCAGCCGCAATGATCGCCCCAGGGAGCGAAGATCGGATCTCCGGAAGCGGAGGTCGGGTGACCTCCCCCAAGACCATGAACCGAACCCCAACAGCCCGCCGATCTCCTGCCGCGAAGGCGTTTACGCTGATCGAGGTGGTCATCGCGATGGCGCTGATCGCCCTCCTGGTGGGCGGCGTCTACTCGGTGGCGCGGGGCGCGTTCCGGATCTCCAACGAGGTCGTCCGGTCCCAGCAGCACTCGATGCTCATCCAGAGCTTCATCGAGCTGTGCCGCCGCAACTTCGAATCGATGCCCGGAAATGCCCAGGTGGAACTCGTTTCCGAGGGTGGCGGCAACCAGTTTCTCACCCAGCTCATCCTCACCGACTACCCCTTGGCCTTCACCTGGTCCGGAGTCGCCGCCGGTTCTAAAGAGGTGATCATGCTCACCGAGCCCGAGTCGCGTGGCTCGCTCCGCGTCAAGGTGCAATACCTCAACGAGGAGGAGTCCGCGGAACGGCGCGCCGCCCTCGACCCCGGCGACCTCGGCGTCGCCCTCGAACTGCTCTCGGGCGTCCGCGTCCTCCAGTGGCGATTCTACGACGTCCGCACCGAGGAGTGGGAGACCGAGTGGGTCGATGCCAATCGCCGCCCCTCGCTCGTCGAGCTCAACCTCGAGTTCTACGACGGCTCCGATCCCGTCCGTTCCGTTTTCTGGATCCCCACGGTGGCGAACCCCCAGCAGGTCGTCCAAGGTGCCCAGGCCGGGGCGGCCCAGGGCAACCCCGGAGCCGGTGCGGGCGCCGGGGTTCCGGGCGGCGGACCCGCCGCCCTCCCCACCGACCCCGCCGCGCGCCGCGAGGCCCTCCAGAGGCTGCGCGAACAGCGCGCCGCCGGCGGCGGTGGACGCGGCCCCGGAGGCGGTGGGCGCGGCCAGGGTCCCCAGCCCCGTCGCTAGCCCCCCGATCCCTCCTGAACAACCAAGCCCGAGATACATCGATGCGATTCACCCCAACCACCCGATCGACCAAACGCCGCCGATCCGCCCAGCGCGGCGTCGCCCTGGTCATCGTCTTCTGGCTCATCGCGATCCTCTCCCTCGCGATTTTCACCTCGATCCGCGTCGTCCGCGACGATGTCACCGTGATGATCAGCAACAAGAAAGCCTTCCGGGCGACCCAGCTCGCGGAGATGGGCATCGCCATCGGCGCGAACCCGGCGGTGAAGGAGACGGACCTCCTCCTGCTCAACCAGCAAATCTACGAGGACGAGGGATTCCGGGTGAAACTGAAAGGCGAGGGGGGAAAATTCAACATCAACGCCCTCGTGACCTCGTCCGACCGCGACCTGCTCGAAGATATCTTTTCCAGCTGGGGCTTCGAGGAAGAGGAATCGTCCGACCTCGTCTCGGCGATGATCGATTGGACCGACAACGACGAGCTCGAGCAGCTGAACGGTGCCGAAATCGACTACTACACCGCCCTCGGCTACGAGAACTATCCCTTCAACCGCCCGTTCTACAGCCTCGACGAGATGCCGCTGGTCAAAGGTTTCGAACTCGCCATGCTGCTGAAGCCCAACTGGCGCAGCTTCTTCACCATCTATGGCGGCGGGAAACTCGACGTCAACGAGGCGGAGCCCGAACTCATCGCCGTGGCCGCCGAGGTGCCCTTGGAGGAGGCCATCGAGCTCGTCCAGCTCCGCTGGGGAGCCGACGGCATCGAGGACACCGAGGACGATTACGAGTTCGCCAGTCTCGGCGAAGTGGCCGGGCTCCTCGGCGTCGCCCCCGACCGCGAGGCCTTCGTCACACCCCGCCTGACGCTCCGGGACGAGACGACCCGCATCGAATCGGTGGGGACGGTCGGAAATTTCAGCAAAAAGATTTCCGTCGTCGTGAATAGCCGCAATGGTCGTCCCCAGATTTTGGCCCGGGAGGAAGTTCCCCTATTTTAACGACATGGCGAAACGCAGCACCAATGATACCACCATCGTCCTCCCCGGCGCTTCCGACTGGGAGTTGTGGCGCGCGGATGCCTCGGGCGCGTTCGCCTTGGAGCGGAGCGTTCCCGCGGTGGGTGATCCCCCTGGCTCGCCCGCTTCCTTCAAATCGGCGACCATCCTCGGCGTCCCCGTAGCCGGCGCCTTCGCCGTCCCCCTCTGGGTGGCCACCGAGGATCCGGAACTGGTGGAAAGTGTCCGCGATATCCAGCTGGAAACCCTCGGGCTCAAGCCGGACGCCACCGCCGGCCGCCACGTCGATGACAAGACGATCACGGTCGAGGAAAAGCGCACGCTCCTCCGGGTCATCGTCCTCTCTTCCCGCTACCAGCTCCAGCTCCCCAAGGTGCATCCCGGCCAGTACGAGATTACCCCGAACCTCTATTTTTTGCCCGACAACGCCCTCACGGTCTGGAAAGAGCTGGGGAAGCTCGTCTTCGCGGTCACCCGGCAGGAGCACGTCATCTACTTCCAGAATCTCACCAGCGGCGTGCTCGACACCAATGCTGCCCACGAGATTGCCATGGCCATCATGCCCCTGCAGTCCCAAGGCGTGGTGACGGCGCTGGAAAACTCCACGCTTTGGCTGGGTGCGAATGACGTCTCCGCCGAGGGTTCGGACCTTCTCGGCTCGCTCCTTTCCTGCCCGGTCGCCGTCGCCCCGCGTCCCGCCCCCGCCAAACCGATCACCCGCTCGACCCTCCTCCCCGAATCCGTGGCCGTCGCGAGGATCGAGGCCAAGAAAGCCGCGCAGATCCGGAACATTTCGCTCGCCGTCGCCGCCGTGTTGCTCCTCGCCGCCACCTACTTTGCCGTCGATTTCCTCCTGCAGAAGCGCACGGTCGCCGCCCTCGAGGAGCAGGTCGCCGCGCTGGAGCCCAAGTCCGGTTGGATCCCGGAGATGGAGAGCAAGTGGGCCGAGATGCAGAAAGCGATCGACGTCGAGGTCTATCCGGTCGAGACCCTCCTCCGGGTCTACGAGCTGCTCCCCGAAAATGGGGTTCGCTTCACCACGTGTTCCATCACGACCAATCGCGTCACCATCGTGGGGGAGGCGCAGGATCAGCGCGCCGCCATCCGCTACCAGAACGCGATCGTTGCCAGCGAGAACCTCGACCGGTTCGAGTGGGAGCAGTCCCGCACCACCATCAACCCGCGGACCAACACCGCAAATTTCACCATCACCGGAAAACCCAAAGATGCGCCCGCTGACAGCTAGCGAAAAACGACTCCTCGCCGTTTTCGGTGTCCTCGTCATCGGGGGAGGCGCCTACATGGGCTATGGCACCATCGCCAATCAGAAGACCGCCCTCGTTTTGAAGGAAGCATCGCTCCGCCGTGAGGTGGACCGCTTGGAAAGCATGCTGGATGAGCGGGATCATTGGACCACCCTCCGCGAATGGGTCGATTCCCGACTGTTTTCCTACCGGAATGTCGATGAGCGGGACACCCACCTCATCACCGTCGTCCGGAGAAGGGCTGACGATGCTGGCGTGACCATCTCCGGGGGGCCTCAGCCGCTCGACGCCGACGAGAGCCCGTTCTATGAGGCGACGGTCGTCAATGTCACCGTCGATGGTGATATTCAGGGCATCGTCCGATTCCTCTACACCCTCCAGGATCCCGAACAGTTCCGCGCGATTACCTCGGTCAAGCTCCAGGCCAAGAAGGAAGAGGGGCAGGTGAAATGCGAAATCACCGTCGAGCAGTGGTGGAACATCGACAG
>CAZKYJ010000403.1:0-3466 GCA_964556355.1 uncultured Verrucomicrobiales bacterium
GGCGGCGCCAGGAAAACGGCAGCCGATTCCGATGATAGCGATTGGTTCTTTCTGCATGCTATAGAATGGATGTTCCGCCGTCACGGGCGGGCCGGGCGGAATGGCGATGGGCGAAAAATGGGAAGGGCGTGACGATTTGCCCGGCACGCCCGACGTGCAAGCGTTTTCCTGCATTCAAATTCGTTGCATTATGCATGCCCCGGGAAGGGGGAAAAACTGGTATTGCCGACGGCCGCTTACCAGAGCGTCCGGCACGGCTTCGGCGGCCTCCGTGGATCCGGACGGAAGCGCTTTCGCTGCCTGCCACCGCGCGGGCGCGAGCCATCCCACCGGATGCGAGGCGCGCCCGTCCCGACCAAACCGAGACCGGAACCGGTCGATTTCCCAGCTTCCGGCCAGCCCCACCCCGCGACCACCACCCGGAGCCACGGATTGACCCGTCTAACCTTTGACGCACTGCCGCAAGACCGGCTCGGCATTGATCTCATCGACCACGCCGGGGTCGAGCCGTACGGCACGCCGCAACACCGCGGCCGCCGACTGTTTGGCGGCGCGCTCGCTCGGCGCCTCTCCAGAACTCACGCCTTCGCCCACCAGCGCCCTGGCGTGCGCCAGGTGGTAGAGCGCGGCGTCGCGCGCGAGGCCATCGGTCGCCTCCGCCATTCCGATGATCTTCTCCCCTTCCCGCCAGCGGGCGGTAAGCGCGTAGGTACGGAGACGCACCTTCAGGCTCCGGGGCTCTTCCCACGCGCGCCGGGGCACCGCGACGAGCGCGTCCCACGCCTCCTCCGGAAGTTCCAAGTCAAGGTAGCCCTCGACCACCGCCAGGGTGATCTCGACCTCTTCGTCGTCGCTGGCGGCATCGGCCTTCCCTTTGGAGAATCGTCCGCCCCCTGGCGTCCCGGCACCCTCCTCGCCGGCGCCGATCTCAACCCACTCGGACTTCTCCACCCGCCCCCGCAACGCCGCGATACCCAGGACGATGACCACGCCAACGATGAAGAGTGACGACTCGAAGAAGACCGGGGTGCTGAAGACCCCCAATAGGATGGCCAAGCATTCGACCACGAACACTTTGAACGGCGCGTGAACGACGCAGCCGACGATGATCGCGACCACGATAAGCAGGAGGCCGGTCGCCCAACCTTTCAGATGGCGGCGGGTGGGGGCATCGAGCAGGGACCAGTAGCGACGTCGGGTGGACACAGGGGTAGGATACGGCGGCGGCGGGCGAAAGAAAGTAGGCGTTGAATCCACGGCGGGCGGTGATTGGGTCTCGCCCATGATCGTTATCATCGGAGCCGGACTGGCGGGATTGACCTGCGCTAAATCACTCAGCGACTCCGGGTTCACCGACTTTCTCGTGCTCGATGCGGGCGCGGCCCCGGGCGGCCGGGTCGCCACCGAACCTGGGGAGGGAGGCTACCAGTTCGACCGCGGGTTCCAGGTGGTGCTCGACTCCTATCCCTCCGTACAGCGACACGTCGATATCAAGGCGCTCGAACCCCGCTACTTCGATTCGGGAGCCCTGCTGGCCGACCCGGCCGCGGGCAAGATCTGGCCGCTTCTCAACCCGCTAAAGCATACGATCCGCTCGCTCGGGGGAGCGGTGGCGCGGGCTTTCCCGGTCTCAGACAAGAGCGCGATCGCCAGCATCGGCCTCTCCGCCATGCGCACTTCCGACGATGAACTCCTGGCGGGCGGCCACGACTCGGCGCTCGATTTTCTCCGGCACGCCGGGGTGACAGACAGGGCGATCGAGCGGTTTTTCCAACCGTTCTTCGGCGGGGTGCTCCTCGATGCGGGACTTGAGACCAGCTCGGCTCTCCTCCTCTACTACCTCAAGCAGTTCGCCACCGGACGCGCCTTCATCCCCTCGCGGGGCATGGCCGAGTTCCCCCGGCAACTCGCATCCACGATCCCCGCCAACAAGATCCGCCCGGCCAGTGAAGTCACCCGCATCATCACCGAGGGCCGGCAGGCGCGCGCCGTCTTGACCACGACCGGCGACGAGATCGCCGCCGAAGCCTTCGTTCTGGCCGCCGACCCGTGGTCGAGCGCCGCCCTCCTGAACACCGGCACCGAGCCCGGGGCGCGCGGCACGACAACGCTCTACTTCGCCCTTCCCGCCTCGCTCTACCCCGACCGGCTCATCGTGCTCCCGGCCACGCGGGGGCGCCTGGTGCAGCACTTCGTGCAACTGACCAACATCAACCCATCGTCGGCCCCGGCGCGCCGCCACCTCGTCAGCGCCACCATCCTCGGCGTGCCCGCCGCGTCGGACGAAGAGCTGTTCGCGACCGCGAAGCAGGAGATCGCCGCCGTTTTCCCGGACACCGCCACGCTGCTCGAACCCCTCCGCGCCATCCGCGTTCCCCGTGCCGTGCCACTACAGCCTCCGGGATTTCAGCACGCCCGCGTCATCCAAGAATCCGCGGCACCACGCAACGTCGCTCTGGCCGGCGACCACACGACCCACGCGAGCATCGAGGGCGCCATGAGTTCGGGCGAGGCGGTGGCCGCCGCCATCTTGGAATCGGTACGATGAGCGTGAAACTCCTCCTGGTCGCACTCGGTGGCGCCGCGGGCGCCCTCGCCCGCTACGGCGCCAACACGTGGGCGCTGGCCACCTTCCCGCGGCTCGGAATCATCGCCGGGACGCTCCTGGTCAACATGCTGGGCTGCTTCGCGATCGGGGCGCTTTTCCGGATGGCCGAATCCCTTTCTATCCTCGACCAGAACCTCCGGCCGTTCGTGTTTGTCGGACTGCTAGGGAGCTTCACCACCTTCTCGACCTTCAGCCTCGAGCTTTTCCAGCTCGCCCGCAACACCGGCCCGGTCCCCGTCATCGCCTACGCCGTCGCCAGCGTCGTCGGCGGACTCGTGCTCACCTATGCCGGCTACGCCCTGGCGGCGCTCGTGAAACTGCCCGCCTAAGCAGCTAGCTCGCCCACCGCATCGGATCCACGCGGTAGAAGTGTTTGAGTTGCTCGTAGAGCTCCGGGCGGTTCTTCACCAACTTGTCGGGACGCTCGAAGAAGGTCTCCGAGGCGACGGCGAAAAACTCCGCGGGGTTGGTGGCACCGTAGGCGTCGAGGTCGGTCTTCTTCCCCGCCTCTACTTTCTCGCGGAGATCGGAATAGTGGGTGCCGAAGACCCGTGCCCAGGCCCGGTAGGCCGAGCAGCTTTCGAGGGCGGGAGCTCCATCGGCCACGCCGTCCGCCTGGTCGATCTGGTGGGCGAACTCGTGGATCACCAGGTTCTCGCCGTCCTTGCGATCGCCCGCCGTCCGCGACACCGAGTCCCAGGAGAGCACGATCGAGCCGGTGCTCCAAGACTCCCCGCTGCGCGCGTCATCATCAAAGTCCGCGTAAAAATCCCTACCCCAGTAGTCGCCAGGATAGACGAGGATCGAGCGGAGGCGCGCGTAGTAAGCCCCCTTCTTATTGAGCAGCAAGAGGCAGGC
>CAZKYJ010000403.1:3476-5316 GCA_964556355.1 uncultured Verrucomicrobiales bacterium
TCGAGCCCGCCGCAGGCTTCGAATTCCTTCTCGTCGATAAACGCCCGGATGAGCCCCTGCAGCTCCTCCTTGAGCGTGGTGGGCAAGCGCGCGTAGATCGGCACGTTCTTCTCCAGGTAGCCCAGCCACTTCCGCGGGAACTCCTCGTGCCGCGCCCGCCGGCGGCGGCTGGCCGATCGGATCTTGTCGTAGACGACAAAGGCGATGCACACCAGCACGAGGGCGGCGACGAGTTCGTAGGCATTCATTGGCGGTATTCAAGTCTGGGATCGGACAGGTGGAAACTCGAAATTTATTTCCACCCGGCACGTTCTGGCGCCCCGGATTGCGGCCGCGCGTCTATGCTTCCCGCCACACCCAGCGCCCGTCCCCATGCTCACCGCAGTCGCCCTCCTTATCGTAGGTCTCACCGTTCTCACCGCCGGCGCGGAGGCCCTCGTGCGGGGGGCATCGGCCATCGCCGCACGCCTCGGACTCAGCCCGCTGGTCATCGGGCTCACCGTCGTCGCGCTCGGCACCAGCGCCCCGGAACTCGCCGTTTCGATCAAGGCGGCGCTCGCCGGTCAAGGGGGAATCGCCATGGGAAATGTCATCGGTTCGAACATTTTCAACATCGCCGCCATCCTCGGTCTCGCCGCCGTGATCTCCCCCCTCGCCGTCCACCTCACCGTCATCCGCGTCGACATGCCGATCATGCTGGCCGTCTCCGCCGCCTTTTGCCTGCTCTTGGTATCCGGTGGCGGCATGGCCACCTGGGAGGGCGGGTTGCTCCTGGCCGCCCTCCTCGCCTACGTCAGCTGGTCGGTCGTCCAGGGGAAAAAGGAGGAGGCGGCCTCCGACATCCCACCGCCGCCCCGGGGGGGCATGACCGTCAGCGTCACCCTTGTTCTAGTCGGCCTCGCCTGCCTGGTCGCCGGTGGGCGCCTCTTCGTCGACAGTGCCGTCACCATCGCCCGCTCGCTCGGCTGGAGCGAGGCGGTCATCGGTCTCACCGTCGTCGCGGCGGGCACCTCACTGCCCGAACTCGCAACCTCGGCCGTCGCCGCCGTCCGCCGGCAGCCGGACATCGCCATCGGCAATGTCGTGGGATCCAACATCTTCAACGTCCTCGGGATCGCCGGTGCCGCCGCCCTCGTGCGCCCGATCGATGGATCCGGCATCGGCTGGCTCGATCTGGGCGCCATGCTCGGGACTTCGATCCTCGTGCTGCCGCTCATGCGCAGCGGATTTCGGATCGCGCGCTGGGAGGGCGTCGCCCTCCTCGCGTCCCTCGGATTCTACCTCTGGCTACGCTGGCCGAACTAGCCCCGATCGGCCCCGATCACTTTCCGCGCTTGAATCTCCGGTCGGACACGTGTTTGGCGGGGCATGACCCCGCGTTCCGCCCGCCGAATCCTCTTCGTCTGCATGGGCAATATCTGCCGGAGCCCCGCCGCCGAAAACGTCTTCCGGAAACTCGCCGACGACTCCCCGCTCGCCGGCGCCGTGACCTGCGATTCGGCCGGCACCATCCGCCTCCATGCCGGCAATCCGCCCGACCCGCGCATGCAGGCTGCCGGTCGCGCCCGGGGCTACCCGATGACCGGCCGCGCCCGCGCCTTCGAAGCGGCCGACTTCGACCGCTTCGATCTCATCCTCGGGATGGATGACGACAACCTCGCCGACCTCCACTCCCGCGCCCGCAACGCCGACGACCGCTCGAAGATCCGAGCGTTCTGCGACCACTGCACCGCCCATCCCCACACGGAGGTCCCCGACCCCTACTACGGTGGCGAAGCGGGCTTTGAGGAAGTGTTGGACCTCCTCGAAGACGGCTGTGCCAACCTGATCGCCTCCCTGC
>CAZKYJ010000404.1:0-5312 GCA_964556355.1 uncultured Verrucomicrobiales bacterium
GAGATAGAACTCCACCTGCTCGGGGCTGCATGAGAGAGCCAGGTTGGTGATGAGGACGTGGAGGAGGGTCGATTTACCGGAACCGGTTTTGCCGGCCAGGAGGGCGTGCTGGCGCGTACCTTTTCCGATGGCCATGAGCTGGAGCTTGGTGGCGCCCGTGCGGCCGATGGGGATGACGAGTTCGCTGGTGGTGTCGTTCTGCCAGAATTCTGTGGGCGCGATATGGTCGAAGGGAACCTCGACCCGGTTCGAGTCCTTGCTGGCCTGGCCGATCTTGTTGATGAAGTCGAGCGCGGCCTGCTGGGCAGGCGGTGTCTCCAGGGCGAGGGTCGCGCCCTTTTCGGGTGCGCTGGCGAGCGTGAATACCCCCTTCTTGTTGGCGCTGATGCAGATGCTGTTGGCACGGAGCTCATCGGGGACGAAATCGCCGGGGATCTCCCGCCGGTGGTCCCAGTGGATGAGGGTGTAGACGCCGCAGCGGGCGCCGGCCGTGGCGATGCTCTGCAGGCGTTTGGCAGCGACATCGCTGACGTTGGCCGGGAAGTCGGCGAGGACGAGGAAGTGGTATTTCTCCGCGATGTTGCCCGCCTGCTCGTTAAACTCGGTGATGGTCTCGTACTCGTTGCGGAGATACATCTGGATGACCTTCTCGATATGCTCGTTGATGTCGGCGAGGCGCTGCTCGAGCTGCCCGCCCTGCGTCCAGATCCGGCGGGAGATGAGTGACTCCTCGTGGTCGGCGAGATTCATGAGCCCGGCAAAGCTCTCGCCGAGGCCGACGGGATCGAAGATGGTGAAGGTGATCCGCCCCGGCGGCGTGGTGGCGAGGAGGCGGAGGACGAGGTTGTCCAGGGTAGCGAGCGCCATCTCCCGTCCGGCCTCGTTGGTCTCGATGAGGACGGAGCCGCCGTGCGGGATGGCGAGGGCGAGCGGGACGGCGAACTCGGCCGGACCGGGCAGCGCGAGCCGCCCGTTCTCGGGAAGGCGCCCCGCCATGGTGGCCACGTCGACGCCGAGCTCACCGAACTTGGCGGCGTGCGAGAATTCCGTCTCCGGCTTCCACCCGTCCAGGTACTCGGGCGTCCACGCGGGGAAGCGTTGGGCCACCGCGGACTGCAAAGCATCGATCTGCGCATAGAGCCCGGAGGCGCGCTCTTGGAATTCGTCGACGAGGGTGGCCAGCGCGGTCTCGTAGGCGGAATCGACCTCGGCGGTCTCGGTCTTGTAGGTGGCCTCGAGCTCGGCGCGGACGCCCGCCTCGGCGGCGGCGGCCTCCGCGATGGCCGTCCGGTGGGCGGATTCGAGAACGGCGAGGCTGCGGGTGCGATCCGCCTCGTTGCGCTCGCGGACGCGGACGACCTGGGCTTCGACTTTGTCGACGCCTGACCGCTGGAGTTCCGGGGCGAGGTTCTGCACTTCTTCCCAATTCTGGTCGAGGCGTGCCATCTCCGCCGCGTAGTCGGCCTCGGTCTTGGCGACGGCGGCCTCGTATTCTGCGCGGTTGGTGGCAGCGGCGAGATCGGCGGTGTCGGAGGCGGCGTTGAGCGCGGTGGCGAGCGCGGCCGCATCCTCGGCGGAGGCCTTTTTTCCCAGCTGCTGGAGGACGAGGAGGACGGCGAAGATCGCGGCACCGAGCCCCCCCCACTTGAGATAGGCGGCCTGGTCACCGCCCTGGGAATCGGCCAGGAGATAGGCACCGAGGACGATGGGGATGAACACGACCTGGAGCGGGAGAAACTGGAACAGCTTCGGGAGGAGGTGCGCTCCAAAGCGGTCGCGGACGGTCGCGGCAGAATCGATCTGATCGCCCAAGCTCGCGATGCGGTCGGCGGCAGAAGGCGCCCCGTCATCGGTGATGCCCTCCGTATCGACCGGCTTGCGCTTCAGCTTGCCGAGGAACCCCCAATAGCCGCGGAACCGGGCGATGGTCTGCTTGCGCATCGCTTTCAGATCGGTGCGCTTGGTATTGAGCTGCCCCTCGAGTTCGTTGTAGGCGATGCCCGCATCTTCCAGCCCCTGCGCGCGGGTATTCTCCGCCTCGCGCTTCCGGAACTGGATGCTGCCCAGGCGGTTCTCCTTCTCGTCTTGCGCCAACTTCTTCTGCAGCGGGCGGCTGGTCCGGTAGGCGCGGGCGATCGTTTCCTCCCGGGTCTCAAACCGGCGGGTGGCATGCTCGGTGCCGCTGCTCAGGGTGTAGTCGGCCGCGCCGGTAGCATCGGCCCGCTCCTTCTCGGCCGCCTCGAGGCCGCGCTCGTAGCGGCGCCGCGTGGCGTAGGTTTTCGACTTGTAGTCCTGCTCCAGCGCCTCCTCGCGCTCGGCGGTCTCGGCGACGGTGCGCCCCAGGCCATGGACGAGTTCCATGGCGTGACCCGTCCCGAGGTGGTAGCCTCCGCTATTCGCAGTCCTTGCGGATGCGATCGAGGAGTCGCTCGAGCTCTTCGATGATGTTGACGGCTCCGCGGACGGTGTCGGGAAGGTCTTTGAGGTAGGTGCTTTCGAACTCATGGCTTTTGCCGTCTTTCCAATAGTGCTTAGTCTCGTGCCAGGCGAGGGAGAGGTCTTTGGTGGCGCGCGTCAGGAGCGAGCGGCTGGCTTTGGCACTCATGTGGCGGGGGATTCGTCAGATTCCAGCTTTTTCTCGCCCGCCACGGGATCGGTGGGGCGCCTGACCTCGGCGTAGGCCTCGAGAGATTTCTGCAGTTCCGAGAGCATGGCCATGGCTTTCGGCAGGTCGTGGGAGAGCGTTTGGCGGAAGCCTTCCAGCCGCTTGCCCAAGGTCTCGACGCGCCCGTCGTAGTTCATGAGCCACGATTTGGTCGCGGCGAGTTTTTTTTCGACCTCCTCCATGGCACGGCGGGCCTTGCGTACCACCATCTGCTGGGCGCTGGTGTCGTCGAGGTAGTTGGAAAGTTTCGCGGAGAAGAGTTCGGCCTCGGCCTGCGCCATCGCGCGCTGGCGTTTTTTCAGTTCCGCTTGGAGGGCGACGCGCTGCTCGGACTGGAGCCAGACGCGCGTTCGCCGGATCTCGTCGTCCACCTGGCTGAGCGCCTGGTTCGCCTTGCCCTGGAAGATGATGAGGGCGCGGCGGAAGTCTTCGAGGGCGTCGGTCTTGCTGACGTTTGCGCGGTCGGCCATGCGGGGTCGGGTGGCGGTGCGAGGCTAGCGCTGGTCGAGGTATTCCTCGATGCGCTGCGCCTTGCGGAGCAGGTAGGGGGTGTGCTTTTCCGAGGCCTCGATGAATTTCTTCACCGCCTTCATCGTGGTGGCAAACTCATCGGAAAACTTTTCGGCCTCCTGGTCTTGCCAGGTCGCGCTGAGGGCGGCGAACCGTGCCTGGAGCGATCCGGCGCGCGCCTGGAGGTCGTTGTTGAAGCGCTTCAGTTCTTTGGCGAACCGGCGCACTTCCTCGGGATCCATGATTGCCTGAGCCATGGTGAAATCGGGTGGGTCGGGGTGGTTATCGGGGTGGGTTCGAGTGTGTCGGGACGAAAAGGTTGGGGGGGCGCGAGCGGTTTGCAAAATCAAAAGTTTCCGGACGGCCGTGGAATGTGCCCAGATTTGACCCGCGGGTTCTTCATCGTCGCCCGGAGGACGAATCCGTAGTAGACTCAACCGATGAGATCCATTCCCGCCTCCCTCCTCGCCGCGGCAGCCCTCGCGACCAGCGCGGGTGCCGCTCCGACCTTCGATGGTGAGATTGGCGCCATTTTCAAGGCGAAATGCACGGCCTGCCACGGCCTGATCTTCCCCCAGAAAGGGCTGCGCCTCACCTCGCTGAAGAACGTGCTCAAGGGTGGCGAATCCGGTGCCGTCATCGTCCCCGGAGCCCCGGAGAAAAGCATCCTCGTCCAGCAGTTCGACCTCCCGAAGTCCGACCCCAAACGCATGCCGCCGGCCGCCGCCAACAACGAACTTACCGACGCCGAAAAAAAGGCGATCGCCGCCTGGATCAAAGCCGGGGCCAAATAACGGGCGCCCCCGCCGCCACCATCCCATTCCGCCTCACCTTGTTCCACCTGCTCATCATCTGCGGCATCGGGCTTTTCGCCTTCGGACTGCTGACGTTCTCGCACCCGGCACTGCGCAAGCTCGGCGGGATTTGCGTACTCGGCGCCAGCTTCCTCGCCGGCTATTCGATCTTCGACGAATTATGGGCCGGCGCCATTTTTGCCGGCGCCTGGTTCTTCATCCCGTGGGTCGAGATCCTCACCCGGATCCGCCGCATGCGATTGCCACTGGAGAAAAAACTCGGCCACCGGCACCCCCCGTCGCGCGACCTCTTCCCCGCCCTCCCCGATTTCACCGAGGAAGTCGAACGGGCGGACTTCGTCTACGTCGAGGACACCGGATGGCGCTGGGAAGACATCAGCCAATTCGTCCGCATCTTCTATAACGAGAAACGCAAAGCCCAGGCGACCATCTGCCTCAGCGAACAGTCCCAGGCCGCCTTCGCCTACATCGCGCTCTCCTCGCGCACCGCCGACGGCCACGTTTGGACGACCTGGAACTACCCGTTCGCCCCGACGATGAAATTCGCGCCCGAGCTGAGCATCAATCGGGTCACCAACGCCGAGACCTTCGAAGAACTCCTCCTCTGCCACGATGCCTTCCTCCACAGCGAGGGGATCACCCCGCTCGATATCGAGGAGCAGGATCCGGAGAACTTCGAGACACTCATGCAGAAAGAGATCCGCCAACAGATCGACCACAATCTCGACGAGGGGCTCATCAAACTCTCCGGCCACGGGACGTTCCGCTACTCATGGCGCGGGCTCTTCTTCCTCTGGTGCCAGTTCGTCAAAGACATGGTGCGGCTGTCGTAGGACGGACGAGACCCCGAGACTTAAGATTTACCTACCATGCCCACGATCGATCAAATCATGGCGGAGGAGCGCGCCGCCTCCTTCACCAAGCGGAGCATCAAGACGGCCACGAAACTGGCGGGGCTCAAGCTCGCCGTCTCCATGATGGACCTGACCACCCTGGAAGGCGCGGACACGCCCGGCAAGGTCGCCCACCTCTGCCGCAAGGCGCTGGCGCCCATGCCCGACCGCTACGGGTGCCCGCCGTGCGCCGCCGTGTGCGTCTACCCGAACCGGGTCGCCGAGGCGCGCGCGCTCGTCGGCGGGTCCGGGGTGCGGGTGGCCTCGGTCGCCACCGGGTTCCCGTCGGGCCAGTACCCGCTCAAGCTCAAGCTCGAAGATGTCCGCTTCGCCGTCGGTGAAGGCGCGGATGAGATCGACATGGTCATCGACCGGGGAGCCTTTCTCCGGGGTGACTACGCCGGAGTCGCCCAGGAGATCGAGGCGACG
>CAZKYJ010000405.1:0-5312 GCA_964556355.1 uncultured Verrucomicrobiales bacterium
GACCAGCTCCGCGTGCCGGCGGCGGGCTCGGGAGACTTCCGCGGTAAGCAGCTCGATGGCGGAGGCGACCTCGGGTTCTGATGGCTGCGCCGCGGCGTTCTCCGGGGGCATCTCGCCGAGGTTGAGCTGGTCGATCATCTCCTGCAGCTCGACGATTCCCGCCTCGCCGGAGATCGGGAAGGCGAGGCGGTCGAAGCGGCGATCGCCCTTCTGCTTGTCCGCCCCGTGGCACTCGATGCAGTAGGTTTGGACGAACGCCGGGGGGGACGCTGCGTGGGCAACCCCGAGGAGGAGGAAGCTGGCGAGCGCGGCTCTCACATCAAACGAGAGAACCCGTGCTGGTCCCGAAAGCGTCCGTCTCGATCCCGAACCGCTGGAGCATGCTGACGTAGAGGTTGCAAAGGGGCGCCCGGTTGATCCCCTTCCTCGGCATCTCGCGGAACTCGCCGTGAGGGAACCCGCCACCCGCAATGATAATCGGGAGGTTCGTGTTGGTGTGGGAGTTGGCGTTGGCCATACCGCTCCCGAAGAGCACCATCGTGCTCTCAAGCAAGGTGCGATCACCGTCGGGAATGGCTTTCAGCCGCGCGAGGAATCTGGCGAACTGCCTCATCTGGTATTCCTCGATCACAAGCAAGGAATCGATGCGCTCCCGCCTTTGCCCGTGGTGGGAAAGGGCGTGGTAGTCGCTCTTGATGTCGAAATAACTCGCCTCGAACCCGCCGCCGATCTCGAGCGTGGCGATGCGGGTGGAGTCGGTCTGCAGGGCGAGCGCCATGAGGTCGTAGAGCAACGGGAGGTCGTCCACCATGTTGGTATTGCGCGGCTCGGCGAAAGGCGGCTCCGGCTTGGGGATCGCGGACCAGTGTCGCCCGAGCTCGAGGCGTCGTTCGACCTCGCGCACGGAGGTGAAATATTCGTCGAGCTTCTCCCGGTCATCCCGATCGAGCCGGCGGGCGAGCGACTTGGCATCTCCCCGCACGGCGTCGAGGATCGAAGCTTTAAGATCGTAGCGGTCGCGGGTGCGGGCCAGATCGTCGACGGCATCGCTAACGAACAATTTCCTGAAGAGTTCGCGCGGCCCGGGAACGGGTGGCACGCGGGTGCCGCTGCGTGTCCAGCACATCTGGCACCCACCGTGGATACCGTCCTCCGATCCGATGGTGAGCGAAGGGAACCGGGTGGCGCTGCCGACGCTTTCGGCCGCCCGTTGGTCGAGGGTGATGTTTCCGTCGGGACGTCCCCTCGCGTCGGCTGAAAGGACGCCGCTGAGGAACGAGTGGATGGCGAAGTGCCCGCCCTTGACATCGTGGTCGAGCCCGGAGAAGAGCGTGAAGTCTTGCCGGTGCGGCTCCAGCGGTTTCAGGAGGCGGGGCATCGCGTAGCCGGGGCCCGGGCGTTCCGGAAAGAACTCCGGCTGATAGAAGCCGAAGAGGTTGCCGATGGCGACCATCCTGACGGGCCGGGTAGCGTCGGTGGCGCGGGCGCCGAGGGCGCCGCCCGCCGCGAGCACGCGGCTGGACAGCGATTCCAGAAACGGGAGCGCGATGGTCGCGCCGGCCGACCGGAGGAAGAAGCTCCGGCGGGTCACGCGGAGGGGCGGGCGCTGGGAATCGGGCATGGTGGTTGATACGGAAACCACAGGTGAAACTTGTGAGGGAATTACGGGCCGGAGCGGATCGCCCACCGGAGTTTCGCGGGGCTCGCCCGCGGGTTGGAGCCGATCTCGGCAGGGGTCGGCCGGATGACGGACCGCGCGATCTCAGAGTAGGTGCCGTCCCGGAGACCCCCGCGGAAATGCTGCTTCACGCGGCGGTCTTCCCCGGAATGAAAGGTGAGGACGGCGGCACGCCCCCCGGGACGGAGGCACCCGGGGAGCTGGCGGAGGAAGGCGTCGAGGGCGGTGAACTCCTCGTTGATGGCGATGCGGATGGCCTGGAAAACCCGGGCGACGGTGGGGTCGTCATCCGACAACGGGGGCGCGGCAGACTCGATGATGCGGCGAAGCTGCCGCGTGGTAGCGATCGGGCACGCGGCACAGATGGCCGCAGCAATTGGCTCCGCCCTCGGTTCGTCGCCGCCCTCGGCAAGCGCACGCGCAAGCTTCTCCGGGCCGACCTTGCTGAGCCAGTCGCTGGCGGTCGCTCCGCGTTCGGGATTCATCCGCATGTCGAGCGGCCCATCGTGCTTGTAGGAGAATCCGCGGGAAGGGTTGTCGATCTGCATCGACGAGAGGCCGAGGTCGGCGAGGAGGAAATCGAGGCCGTCGCTCCACCCGAGCGCGGCCAGGGCGGCGCGGAGGCCCGCGTAGTTGCTGCGCCGGACGACAAGGAGGTCCTCGCCGAACCCGAGACCGCGGAGCCGATCCTCGGTGCGCGGGAGCTGGTGCGCATCGACATCGAGCGCGAGCAATTGCCCGCCCGGACACAGCTTCGCCAAAATCACTTCGGAGTGCCCCCCATAGCCGAACGTGACGTCGGCACCGCGCTGCCCCGGCCGGGGGGCGAGGAAATCGAGGATCTCATCGACGAGGATCGGGCGGTGGTGCCCGGCGGGCGTCTTGCCCGAGGCGATGACCTTGGCGATGGTCTCAGGGTCCCGCGCGGGATCGAGTTCCTTATACTTCTCGCCGAAATGGCGCGGATGGGTGCCCCGGTAGCGGGCGCGGCGACGGCGGTTCGAATCGGGTGGATCGCTTTCCTTCATAGTCGGATGACAATCTACCTATCCTCCGGTTCAATGGACGATTCCAAGTGAACCACGCCGAATCCAAACCTGATCCGAATCCCGCAGCCGCCAGCCCGGAACGCCTCAGGGACGCGCTCGCCGCCATGGAGGCCGTCGTGCGCGACCGCGCCCTGATGAACGCGATGGACCCGGCTGAACGACGACGCCTCATCATGGCGGCGGGCGATATTTTCTGCCCGGACGTCAAGCAGCGACGCCGCCAGGTCAAGGCACGCGACCGCGACCGCAAGGCCGCCAAGATCAGCCGGGACCAGGAAGTGCTGGCGGAGACCGGCATCCGCAAGCTCCGCGCGCAGACGGTGTTCACCACGCCGAACGTCTTTCCACCCAAGGGTTTCACGCAGGAAGAAGTGCTCGACGACCCGGATTTTCGGGAGGTGTTAGAGCCCAAGCACTGCTACACCTGCAAACAGCCCTACACGCGCATCCACCACTTCTACGACCAGCTCTGCCCGGATTGCGCGGAGCTGAACTTCCGCAAGCGCACGGAGTCGGCCGACCTCGCCGGCCGCGTCGCCCTGCTCACCGGCGGGCGGGTCAAAATCGGCTACCAGGCGGGGATCAAACTGCTGCGGGCGGGCGCGCAACTCATCGTGACCACCCGGTTCCCCCGCGATGCCGCCAAACGCTTTTCCGAGGAGCCCGATTTCGCGGAATGGGGCGACCGGCTGGAGATTTTTGGTCTCGACCTCCGCCACACCCCGAGCGTGGAAGCGTTCTGTCAGCACGTGCTGGACACCCGGGAGCGGCTCGACTTCATCATTAGCAACGCCTGCCAAACGGTGCGGCGCCCGCCCGATTTCTACCGGCACATGATGGAGCGCGAGACGGGCGCACTGCACAAGCTACCGCCCGCCGCGCGCAGGCTGCTCGGCGCCTACGAGGGGCTCCGGGGCTACCAGATGCTGCCGGAGGGATCCGAGGCCGCGCCGCTGGCGGGATTGACCCATGCCGCCGAACTCTCACAGTCGCCCCTGCTCCCGGAGGAACTTGCCGCACAGAGCCACCTGTTCCCCGAGGGGAGGCTCGACCAGGATCTCCAGCAGGTGGACCTGCGCGACAGGAACTCATGGCGGCTCATGCTGGCGGAGGTCTCATCGGTGGAGCTACTGGAGACCCAGCTGGTCAATGCGGTCGCGCCGTTTGTCCTCAATGCCCGGCTCAAGTCGCTCATGATGCGAACCCCGGAGCGCGATAAACACATCGTCAATGTCTCGGCGGTCGAAGGGCAGTTCTACCGGAAATTCAAAACCACCCGCCACCCCCACACGAACATGGCCAAGGCGGCGCTCAACATGATGACCCGCACCTCGGCAGCCGAATACCATGCGGATGGCATCCACATGAACGCCGTCGATACCGGCTGGGTCACCGACGAGGACCCCGTGCACATCGCCGATCAAAAAGTCCGCGAACACCGGTTTCATCCCCCGCTAGATATTGTCGACGGAGCGGCGCGGATCGTCGATCCCATCATCGATGGCTTCAATTCCGGGAAGCACGTCTGGGGGAAGTTTTTGAAGGACTACCGGCCGACCGATTGGTAGCCACTACGCGGCGACGTCGCTCCCACCGGATTCGCCAGGTCGCGGACCGCATGGAGGCCCCCCCAGTCACCACCGCGCATCGGCCGGCCCGGGACCTTGCGCCCCGCCGGGAAGAACGCGGGCCGCCCGTCCATGAGCCGGTCGAGGAACAGGCGGCTGCCGACCGCCGCACCTTCCGTCAGGTAGCGCACACGACAGCGCAGCAGCTGGTGAAGAGGCAGTTTGCCCCCCGAGTTCTCCACCGACTCGACCGATTCGCCGGAGAATCCGCGCCGGACGATCGCTCCGGATTGGTCCCTCCTCCGGCGGCCGCGCCCGAAGAGCAAGAGTCGGTAGCGGGAAAGCACGTCGGCCGTGGGCACCGTGTCAGCTTCGCCCAGGCCCGCCACTACCGCGCGCAGCCCCTCGACCGCCACCGAGCACCCTCCGAGCGCCTCGGCGTAGCCGCAGAACCGGTAGTCTTTCGGATCCGTAGCGAGGCCGGCGCGCACGGGGTTCAGATCAATGTAGGCCGCCGTCGCCATCAGCGCCTCGCCGCCGCCCTCCACCAACACGCTGCGGTAACGGCTTTCCCAAAGCGTCCCAACGCGGTTGTTCTCACCGTTGTACCACGCTGAAAACCGCCACTTCAATTCTTTCACAAAGACCGCGAGGCAGTCCATCCTCGCCACCAGCGGCTCCAGCCTCCCCCACGCCTCCGCGCCCCTTCCCGCGGACCGGAGCGCCGCCAGCTCCTTCGCGAGCCGCAGCGCAGCGCTTTTCCCGTAGAGCCACTCCACCCTCCGGCAGACCACCCCGTCCGCTTCTCCCGTCCTCGCCGCATCCGCCAGCACCTCGCGTTCGCCATCGTGCACCGCTACCAGCAGATGAAAATGATTTCCCATCAGACAAAACGTGACGCACTCGATCCCGCAAAACCCGGCCACCCGTCGAAGGATGTCACGAAATACCCGCTTCTCGCGACCCCCCATCACCAACCGCCGATCCACAACCCTACTCACAACGTGGTAGTGGTTC
>CAZKYJ010000406.1:0-2678 GCA_964556355.1 uncultured Verrucomicrobiales bacterium
GCCACCACCTCGTCGACCTCCACGGACCACACGACCACCAGAGCCTCCTCTCGCGCGACCGGCAGCTCGCCATGCTCGACGCCTACGCCGGCGCCGGGAAGCTCCGTGCCGCCTACGGCGAGAAGTTTGCCGAGTGGCGTGAGCTCCACCGGCAGCACGACGAGCTCCTGAGATCCGAGCGGGCCAACGAGCAGGAGATCGACCTCCTCCGATTCCAGGTGGCCGAGATCGGCGATGCCGGTCTCACGGCGGGCGAGGAAGAGGAGATCGAGGCCCGCTACAAGCTCGCCGCCAATGCCCAGAAGCTCGTTTCCGAAACCAACGCGGCCCTCCGCGTGCTCGGCTCGGTCACGGACGGGCTCGGAGAACTCCAGCGCCACGTGCTCGCCATGGAGAAGATGGATCCGGCGAGCGCCGAAATGACGGGTGGGGTCACCGCGGCCTCGGTCGAGATGTCCGAACTGGAGGCCTCGCTGCGAGACTACCTCTCCGACCTGGAGATCGATCCCGCCGAGTCCGCGCAGCTGGAGTCCCGGCTCGATCTGATCCAAACGCTCAGGCGGAAGTACGGGAACACCGTGGCCGAGGTCATCGAGCACGGTGACGAGGCCGCGGCCAAGCTAGGCAGGATCGAGAACCGCGGTGCCGAACTCGAGCGGCTCGCGGCCGGCGAGTCCATGGCGCTCGACGCCGTGAAGGCCGCCGGCAACAAGCTCACGGTCGCCCGCCAGAAGGCCGCGCCGAAACTGGCCGATGCCATCTCCTCCCACCTTGCCGAACTCGGGTTCAAGCGGGCGAGTTTTAGGGTTTTGCTAGAGCCCTGCGGGGACGCCGTGCCCGCCCCGGCCGGGCTCGAGCAGGCCGATTTCTTGTTTTCTCCCAACCCGGGCGAGCCGCTGAAGCCGCTCCGCCAGACCGCCTCGTCCGGCGAGATGAGCCGGACGATGCTGGCGGTCAAGAGCGCGCTGGTCAAAGAGGACGAGATCCCGCTCCTCATCTTCGACGAGATCGATGCCAACGTCGGGGGCGAGATCGCCGAGGCCGTCGGCCGGAAGATGGCGCAGCTCGGCGAGGGCCACCAGGTCGTCTGCATCACCCACCTGCCGCAGGTCGCCGCCCTGGCCAGCTCGCACTACGTGGTCAACAAGGCCTTCGAGGGTGACCGGACGTTCTCCCAGTTGCGGGAGGTCGAGGGCGCCGCGCGCGTCGACGAAGTGGCACGTATGTTAGGGGGGAAAGCCACGTCGGCGCGGGCGCACGCGGAGTCCTTGCTGGGTGCGGGGTAGTGTCCGCGCCGCCCTGACCGCCGCCCGAACGGTTTCGGGCGAAGCGTTTCCTCGGCACGGGGGGTGAAGTCGGGGCTTGCGCCGCCCCGGTGCGTTCTTCACTATCCGCCATGCAAAAACGGAGACTGGGTAAGAGCGGGATCGTGGTATCGGACATCTGCATGGGGACGATGACGTTCGGGCTGCAGGCGGACGAGACGGAGGCGTTCCGCATGATGGATCGGGCGCTCGACGCGGGGATCAACTTTTTCGACACGGCGGAGATCTACCCGGTGCCACCGTCCGCGAAGCGCTTTGGCCTCACGGAGGAGATCGTCGGGCGCTGGCTCAAGACCAAGCCGCGCGAGGCGGTTATCCTCGCCACGAAAGTGACGGGACCCGGCCACGGGTGGTTCACGCCGCCGGTGCGGCACGGGATGACCGCGCTCGACCGGCACCACATCGTGCGGGCGGTCGAGGCGAGCCTACAGCGACTGCAGACCGACTACATCGATCTTTACCAGACGCACTGGCCGGATCATGGGATGCGTTACGAGGAGACGCTCGAAGCGCTCACCGGACTGGTCGAGGCGGGCAAGGTCCGGACCATCGGCTGCTCCAACGAGACGTCTTGGGGCGTGATGAAAAGCCTCTGGGCGAGCGACACCCACGGGCTGGCGCGCTACGAAACGGTTCAGAATAACTTCTCGCTGATCAACCGCCGCTGCGAGAGCGAGCTCGCCCAGGTCTGCCGCCAGGAAGGTGTCAGCCTATTGCCCTACTCGCCGATCGGCGGCGGCGTGCTCACGGGAAAATACGCGGGCGGCGCGACACCTGAGGGGGCACGGTTTTCCGACTATCTCAACGGCGATGGCGAGAGGCAGAAGCGGATGGCGCGCCGGTTCGTCAACGACCGGACGCTGGACGTCGTCGGGCGGCTCGAGGTCATCGCGCGCGAGCTCGGCATTTCGATGACGACCCTGGCGGTGGCGTGGAGCAAGCAGCACGACTTCGTCGCCTCAACCATCGTCGGCGCATCGGCGTTCGCGCAGATGGACGACATCCTCGCCGCCGCCGATCTCGTGCTCGAAGCGGGGACGCTGGCGGGTATTGATGCCATCGACGCGGCCATCCCCAACGCGATGACCGAGGATGGCCTGCGACGGCTATAGCGGCTGCCCTGGGGGAAGGGGGATGGCGACGAGCTGGTAGCGCGTGTGGTAGCGTCCGCCATTGAAACGCTTGCAGCAGGCGTAGCAGGCGGAGTAGCGGGCGAATTTTTTCACGCGGAGGATCACGCTGTGACATTCCGGGCACTGGTAGGCGAATCTCTTCCTGATCTTGCGGCGGGGGGCGAGTTCCAGCGTGTGACAGCGCGCCTCGTCGGGGATCCCGAGATCCGCGCAGGCCTTG
>CAZKYJ010000406.1:2688-5311 GCA_964556355.1 uncultured Verrucomicrobiales bacterium
CCACTCGGGTCCGTGGGCCTCGATCCGGCGCCCGCCCGCGTGGCGGGCATGGGCGACGAGGTGGGCGAGTTCGTGGCGGAACGTGCGGTCGATCTCCGCGGGGTCGTCGGCTTTGGTCAGGCGGGGGTTGAGTTCGATGCGCAGCGCCGAGTAATGCGCCCGGCCGGCAGTGGTGCGTAGCCTCCGATTCCACACGACGGTGACCGCGGCGGCGAGCGCGGGGAGATGGAGTCCGTCGGCGAGCTCCTGGGCGAGGCGGGTCAGTCTTGCCGCGGTCGGCTGGCGATCGTCCCCCGCGATTTCGACCGCCGCCGGCTCGGGGGGCAGCGGGGCCGCCGGTGGGGCGAGGAACGGAAGGTCGAGCTGGCGGGGTGGCGACATCTCAACTACGGATACGTCCAGGGGGCTCAGGCAGGGACAGGCTCCGGCCCCTTCCCTTTGCGGGTGGTGGTGCG
This sequence comes from uncultured Verrucomicrobiales bacterium, assembly GCA_964556355.1. Lineage (GTDB taxonomy): Bacteria > Verrucomicrobiota > Verrucomicrobiia > Verrucomicrobiales > DEV007 > CAZKYJ01. The sequence goes on from CAZKYJ010000406.1 coordinate 3,144, forward strand.
GTAACGCCCTTCCTCCAGGGTCACCATGGTGTGGGCAGGGACGCTCTGCAGGAGGAAAACGTTGCCGCCGATGGTCGAGTTTTCCCCGATGACGGTCTCGCCGCCGAGGACGGCGGCATTGGCGTAAATAGTCACGTTGTCGTGGACGGTCGGATGGCGTTTCGTTCCCTTTACGACCCGCCCGTTCTCGTCTTTCGGGAAGCTGCGCGCGCCCAGGGTGACGCCCTGATAGAGCTTCACGTGGTCGCCGATCTCGCAGGTCTCGCCGATGACGACGCCGGTGCCGTGGTCGATGAAAAAGTGCGAGCCGATGACGGCGCCGGGGTGGATGTCGATCCCGGTCTGGTCGTGCGCCCACTCGGTGAGCATGCGCGGGAGGATGGGCACCTCTTCGCGATACAAAATGTGGGCGAGCCGCTGGATGGCGATGGCCTCGACGCATGGGTAGGCAAGGATGATCTCCTCGAACGAGCGCGCCGCAGGGTCGCCGTCATAGGCGGCCTCGACGTCGGTGCGGAGGATCGCGCGCACTTCGGGGAGCTGGCGGAGAAAGCGCCCGCAGATGGCACGGGCGGTGCGTTCGCAGTTCGGGCCAGGGCTGTCCTTGCACTGCAGGCTGCGCCAGACCTCAAGGTGGAGGCGCTCGCCGACGGCGGCGATCCGCTCGGTGGTGAGCATCTCCATCTCGCGCGAGTCCAGCGGTTCGTCATCGAGGAATCCCGGGAAAAGCAGCTTGAGGAGTTCCTCGCAGATCGAGGGAATGGCACGTTTGGACGGCAGGTTGTGCCCCTCGATATTATTGATCCCGCCCAGCTCGCCGTAGGAGGCGAGGAGGGCGTCAACGATGGCCTTCTGGCTGCAATCTTTGTCCGCTGGCTTCACTGTGGGGAAAGCGTCGGGTGGGCTCCGGGACGGCGCAAACGGATTGTTCGTGGCGACCGGGGGGGGCTAATTTAGGAACGATACAATTGTATCGTTCCTAAATTTCGGGGTCACTCCCGGTTCTGGGTGTCGATCACGATGGTGACCGGGCCGTCGTTGGTCAGGCTGACCTGCATGTCGGCACCGAAGCGGCCGGTGGCCACGGGGCGGCCGATGGTCTCGGAGAGGCGGGCGACGAAGGTTTCGTAGAGCGGCTCGGCGATCTCGGGGCGCGCGGCCTTGATGTAGGATGGGCGGTTTCCCTTCTTTGTGCTGGCGTGGAGGGTAAATTGCGAGATGACCAAGACCTCGCCTCCGACGTCGTCGAGCGAGCGGTTCATCAGCCCGGCGTCATCCGAGAAAACGCGGAGGCGGGCGATCTTGCCCACGAGCCACTCGATGTCGTCGCTGGTGTCGATGGCTTCGATCCCGAGGAGGACGACGAAGCCGGCCCCGGTGGCACCGACGCTCTCGCCGCCGATGTGGACGGCGGATTGGCTGACGCGTTGGATGACGGCGCGCATGGAATCAGAAGCCGGTCGGGCGGGAATCGCAGGAGGCCTGAACGTCGTTGGCAAGGGTGGGAGGAACGGGGCGGCCCATCTGGATAGTGTCGGTGACGAGGGGGTGGGCGGAAATGGTTACGGGTGGCAGCGCTATATTTCTAAGGTTATTAACTCCTGCGGCGGCGTCTCCCATGGCAATGCCATAGGGGCTCTCGGTCCCGGGTGCAACGGCGACTATCTGCCGCGTCGCGATCCCCCTCCCGACGACCGCCGGAGTCGTTTGAGGGGTTCGCGCTACCGGTCACCGCCGGGGCGGGCGATGGGCGCAACCGGCGCGGGGCCGATACGTCAGCTGGGGACAGGGGACACGTCGACCGAGAGGAGCAGCGTGTGGTCGCCGCCGCCGGAGAGGGAGCCGCGGATAAGGGCGACGTCGCCGTAGTCCCGTCCCCAGCCGAGGGTGATGTAGGTGTTGCCCACGATGCAGTTGTTGGTCGGATCGACGCCCACCCAGCCGAGCGCCGGGGCCCCGATGCCCACCCAGGTCGGGATCGGGTCCAGCAGGGTCGGCACGAGCAACGCCATCGCGAGGAACAAAGCCCCGAGCCGGACGGCCACCTCGTCACCACCCGGACGGGCCTGCCGTCGCTGACGTGGCGCCGGTACAACGAGGGCGTCGCCCCGACGAAGTCCAACACCGGGCAGTTCACCGAGACGTGCGGCATGCTGGACGGCATCTCG
>CAZKYJ010000407.1:0-5309 GCA_964556355.1 uncultured Verrucomicrobiales bacterium
GCACGGTGATCGTGTAGTGCCCCTCGGGGAGCTCCAGCTTGCCGACGTCGACGTCGTGCAGGACGTGGAAGGTGTTGGGGCACACCGCCTCGGCGGCCCGGGCGCGATCGGCGCTCCACATTGCCGCGAGCAGGGCCACCGCGCATGCCTTGTAGTTCGGCTGGCGGGAGTAGGGATCGAACGCGCTGGCCGTCAGCACATTCGTTTCCCGGTAGTGCATCGGAATAAAGATCTGCCCGACCTGCACCGTGGGCGTCACGAAGGCCGCTGCCACGATCCTGCCCCGGCGACTGGAGATGGCGACCCGGGAACCCGCCTCGATCCCCAGCCGCTCGGCATCGAGCGGGTTAAGCTCGAAGTAGATCCCCTCGGGATAGAGCCGCCTCAGTATCGCCGACTTGCCCGTCCGCGTTTGCGTATGCCACTGGGCGGACGTCCCCCTCCCCGTCAGTAGCATGAACGGATAGTCGTCGCAGACCGGTTCCGGCATCCTGCGTGGCACCTCGAACACGAACGCCGCCCGACCGTTTTCCCGATAGTAGCGCCCGTCCTCGAACAGTCGGCGCTGTCGCTCCGGCCGGTCGCCGCCACACGCGGGGAACGGCCACTGGATACCACCCTCGTCGTCGATCATCTGGTAGTCGGTGATGCCCGAGATATCGCACGGGCGCCCGCGGGACAGCTCGCCCATGATCTGGAATGCCGCCTCCGGCGAGCGCCACCGGCGAAACATGTCTCCGCATCCCCAGTAGGACGCGAGCAGGCGAAAGATCGAGAAATCGGCCAACGCCTCGCCCGGGGCGCGCGCCACCTTCTTGACGAGTCCGATCCGGCGCTCGCTGTTGATGAACGTCCCATCCTTCTCCCCCCAACCCGCCGCGGGCAGGACGAGGTCGGCCTGCGCGGCGGTCTCCGTGGTGTGGTAGATATCCTGCACCACGAGAAAATCGAGCTTCTTGAGCAGCTCGTTGAAACCGCCCTGGTGGATCCATGAGTGCGATCCATTGGTGGCGATGACCCACAATCCTTTGATCCGGCCGGTCCCGATCCCCTCGACGATCTGGTCGTAGGCCAGGCAGTTTTCTGTCGGGATCGCGCCGACGTCGATCCCCAAGGTGTCCGCGACCTTTTCGCGGTGGGCGGCATTGACAAAATCGTGGCCGCCGATCAGTCCGGTCGTATTGCTGAAGAGCCGCGAGCCCATGGCATTGCACTGGCCCGTGATGGAGTTCGCGCCGGTGCCTGGACGTCCGAGATTGCCCGTCATCAGGGCGAGGTTGATGATCGCCTGGGCGGTCCGGGTAGCCTCGTAGCCCTGGTTGACCCCCATCGTCCACCAGAACGACACCCGCTTCCCCTCCCCGACCGATCGGGCGAACCTTTCCAGAACCTCGATCCCCAATCCCGTCCGCCCGGCAACCACCTCGGGCGTGTACTCGGCCACGTGGCTGGCGAAGGAATCGTAGCCCTCCGTGTGGGCGTCGACATAGCTCCGGTCGGTCAGCCCGTCCCGCACGAGCAGGTGGGCGATGCCGTAGAGCAGAACGAGGTCCGACTTGGGGGCCAGCGGCAGATGCTGGGTCGCGGCCATGGCCGTCTCCGTCTTGCGCGGATCCACCACGATGATCTCGGGCGAGTGCGGGTTCCGCAGGACGCGTTGCCACATGATCGGGTGGGCGATGCAAGGGTTGGCGCCGACGAATACCAGAACGTCCGACTCCTCGAAATCCTGGTAGGTGTACGGCGGAGCATCAAAGCCGAAAGACTCTTTGTAGGCGGTGACGGCCGTCGCCATGCACTGCCGGGTGTTGCCATCGCCGTGGGCGAACCCGAACCCGAACTTGGCCACCGCTCCCAGCAACGCCATCTCCTCCGTGACGATCTGCCCGGTGGAGAGAAAGGCCAGCGCGTCGCCCCCGTGCTCCTCCTTGATCGCCTTGAACCGGCGGACGAACTCGGACGCCGCCGTGTGCCAGTCAACGGGCTTGAGGTCGCCTCCGCGTCCCGAGCGAAGCATCGGCCGGGTCGCCCGGTCATCGGCCGCCAGCGGCGTGAGCGCCTCCCAACCTTTCGGGCAGGCCATGCCCAGGTTCACGGGATACTCGGTCTCGGCGCTGAGGTTCACCGCCTCGCCATCCCTGAGGTGGATGCGCAGGCCGCACCCGGTCGAGCAAAACCCACAGACCGCCGTCGTCGTGGCATCGGGCGCAAACAGAGAGGGGACCGACCCCAGCCCGAACGCCCCCGGCCGACGCACGATCTCTTGCGTCAACGGACCATCCCAAGCGCGCATCGGAGGGAGAAATTTTTTCAGATTCCGCTCGCTCATGACCTGAAGCTCCCCGGCATTTTCGGTGTGTCGACCGCCCGGAAAAACAGCGACCGCTCCAAGAGTTCCCCCGCCAGCAACAGCGCCGCCCCCGCCCCGCCGCCCCCCCCGAGACCCAGCACACAGCCCAGCGCCACCACCACCGCACCCGCCACGCCGCAAGCGATCCGCGATGCCAAGATCGACCGGAGCGGGCGAAGCTGGACGAGGGCCGACTTCTTGGCGGCCGACCAGCCGGCCGCGCTTCCCGCCCGCAGCGGCAAGAGCTCGCCGGCAAGCTTGGCGGCCAAGACCGCCACCGTGGCCAAAGCCAGTGACCCCGCCGGCTCGAAGGCCGCCAACAGCGCTGGCGCCATGACGAAAGCCGTCCCGGCAAACCGCGGGCCCGTCAACATGGGGGACCAGAACGCGCGCCGGGTATCGATGTAGACCATCGCCGATGTGAAGACGGCCAGCGCACCGGCGCCCGCCGCAGCCGCCGCGGCGCCCAAGGTGAAGACCGAAACCTCGGGAAAGAGCAACGGAGCCGCCACGGAACCCGACGCCGCACCGACGAACACGTTCAGGGCGAGAATCTCACGGCTGAGCCATGACTTGCGCCACCCGAGAAATGCCCTCCACGCCTTGGTCGGCTGACCGAGGTGGAAAACACTGGCGCCCATCCCGAGACCGCACAGGGCGACCCCTAGCGCGGGAAAGGCGACAGCGACCCAACCGCCGTATTCGCCTGACATCGCCAGCGTCAAGAAATGGAGCAGGGCCACCCCTGCCGCCGCCTGGGTCGCGACCAACATCGCCACCAGCGGACCGTGCGCCTCGGACGGCTCGGTACTCCGCCGATCAGCGGGCTCCACCGAATCATCGAAAACGATGGCCGATTTGTAGGTCGTGGTCGGTCGCGTGTAACTCGATCGGAAGGCGCCCGGAACGAGTTGCCCTCCAGCGGTAGGCCCATCTCCGTCGGCATCCGTCCGCACGATCCGGATCGCGATGGCCTCGTTCGGGCACGCCTGCACACAGGCCGGTGCCTCGTCGACGGCCAGCCGGCTGTAGCACATGTCACACTTGCGAACGATCCCGCGGTCGTGGTTGTATTTCGGGACGTCGTAGGGACATTTCAGCTGGCAGTACTTGCAGCCGATGCACTGGTCGTCGAGATGGCGGACGATCCCGGTCGCCCCGTCTTTCTCGTAGGCCAAGACCGGGCAGCCGTTGGCGCAGGCAGGATCCGCGCAGTGGTGGCAGGCGGCGGTGACCGTCCGCTGCACCGGCTCGATGACCGTCCCTCCGAAGAGAACGCCCACATCGCGCCAGCTCTCTTCATCGGCCAGCCCGTTGAGGCTATGGCACGCGGTGACACATGCCTTGCAGGAACTACACGCGTCGAGATCGACCTCGAACGCGTACTGTTCGCCGCTCCCCGGCTTCCTGATGGGGATCAGGTCACGGTAGTAGCGTGCCTGGGTGGGCGTCGTCTCGCGGGCGTGCTTCTGCGAAAACCGCTCCACCGCCGAGAGGGTCCGCTGCTCGGCGAGGAGCCGATCGACCAGATTCGCCTCATCGACCGGCGGTGTGATGAGTCGAACCATCGGATCAGGCGGCTTTGCTCCGCAGCTTCCTCTCCACGGCGTCAGCCAGGCTCTCGATATCGTTCCGGACGGTGAAATCTTGGAATCGCTCCCCTTCGTTTCGCTCCTCGAGATAACATTCGAGTAGCGCGAGGACCTTCTCCTTGAGCTCTTCGCCAGCGGCAACGCCTTTGAAAAGCTGGCGGCCAAACTTCTTGTTGTCCCGGAATCCGCCCCCCACGAAGACGTGGAACCCTTCGACAGACTCACCATTGCGCTCGACCTTGCAGGCCAGCAGCCCGATATCGCCGATGTAGTGCTGGGCACAGGAATGGGCGCAGCCGGTAACGTGGATATTCAGCGGCTGGTCGAGCTCGATGCGGGCGTCGAGATAGTCGGCCAGCGCCACCGCGTGCCCTTTGGTATCGGCGCTGGAGAACTTGCAGTACTTGTTCCCGGTACAGGCGGCCAGGCCCCCGCGGATCAGGCTGGCCTTGGGACTCAACCCCGCGGCCTCCACCGCCGCCTTCGCCGCCTCCACCCGTTCGGTGGGAATATTCGGGATGATGACGCTCTGGAAGATCGTGAGCCGGAACTCTCCGGACCCGAACTCATCCGCCACGTCGGCGAGGGCACGCATCCTATCGGACTCGATGATTCCCACGGGCACGTGCACCCCTAGGTAGCTGAGCCCGTCCTGCTTCTGTGGGAATGCGCCCAAGTGGGGATGCGGGACATCGGTGGGACGCCCTGGCGGATCGAAGAGGTTGCCGGTGTCGGTCTCGGAGATCCGCATCAAGGCGTAGCCCAGCTCCTTCTCCGTCTCTTCGAGGTACTTCTCATGCCCCCAGTCCTTGAGGAGATAGATCATCCGGGCCTTCTTGCGGTTGCCACGGTTGCCGTGTTCGATCCAGACCCGCACGAGCGCCAGAGCCACATCGACGGCTTCCTCCGGGGTGCAGAGGATGCCGCTATCTTCCGCCCACTCCTGGTGGCCGCTCACCCCGCCGAGCAGGACGCGAAAGTAGACGGCACCCGGTTCGATCTTCCCGTGCAGCGGATGCCCGTCCGGGATCCCGCCCTTCGCCCTGACGGCACGGAAGCCGATATCGTTCGTATCTTCGGCGACGCCGATCGTGTTGCCGCCATCGAACGAGATATTGAATTTCCGAGGGAGGTCGTAGTAGTAGGTGCTCTGCATGACCGTGGTGGCCAGGTCATTGATGAGGGGCAGCACGTCGATGAGCTCGTAGGGACAGATCCCTGCCGTCGGGTTCGCCGTAAAATTGCGGAGGTTGTCCGCACCGGAGCCCCGGGAGTGCAGACCTACCGAAACGAGCCGCCTCAGAAGCTCCGGGGTATCCTTCGGCTGGATCAGCCGGAGCTGGACGTTGTTCCGCGTGGTGATCTGC
>CAZKYJ010000408.1:0-922 GCA_964556355.1 uncultured Verrucomicrobiales bacterium
GGCACTTCGAGCACCAGATGAAAATGATTCCCCATCAGGCAGTGGGTCAAGACGTGCACTCCAGCAAAAGTGCTCAAGGCGCTCAATTGACGGGCAAAGAAGCGCTTTTCGCGTACCCCAAATATCACCCGCTTATCAACAATTCGGCTCGTCACATGATAGCAAGCGACACCACCGCATCCGTAGAATCTTCGCCCCATCGCATACCCTCTACACGCCGATCCAGGTGTCAAATATATTTTACCTGGGAATTTATTTGGCTCGATTCTTTGGGCGACGGGCGACGGTCAGATGAGCTGCCGGATGTTGCGGAGGCCATCGGCAGTGATGCGGGTGCGGGTGCCGGCGGCGACCTGGTCGAGATAATTCTGCCAATGCATTGGGCGGAGCGAGGCAAGGCCGGCGGAGGACGCCGCCGCGGTGCCGGCTATCTCCCAGCCGAAACTGGAATGGCGGTTGCCGTAGTCGAGGCGGTTGAGCCAGGCCCCGAACTCGTCCTTTCGCCAAAGCCCGGGATCGTTTCCCTCGACCGGTTGGGCGGTTGCCCAGACGCGAAGGACGATTTCTTGGGGGTAGCCACGCTGGGCATCGCCACCATTCTCGTCCTCCGGATCGTCCGGCTGGACGTGCTCTGTGCTTGCGAGGGACACGGGGTACTCTGGCCGAAGGATGGGCGGAGCGCCATCCAAAATCATCTCACTCGCCATCGGCGTAGCCGCTCCAGACATCGGGAAGCGGTGCCAGCTCGACGGAGGCGGCGATGCGCCCCTCGTTCGCGGGCTCGAAGACGGTGGAGGTGCCGTAGACCATAACGAGATCCGACGAGCTGGCCGTGCGCAAGGCATGGGCGACGCCCGGCGGGATGATGACGCCAACATTGTTCGGCCCGGGGATGTCGTCGCCCTGGATGAGGAATCTCATC
>CAZKYJ010000408.1:932-5307 GCA_964556355.1 uncultured Verrucomicrobiales bacterium
GGCGCTCCATGCCATCACGTTCGTCGATCAAGATCATCTCGGCGACGCCTTGGATGAAAAACATCATGTCCCACTGCTCGAGATCGTAGAGCCGGAGCGCAAAGTTCCCCGGTTCATCGACGAACAGCCTTTGAAACCAGGCCGCGGGAGCGGTCCCTTCGGGGATGGCGGGCGGATGGATGTGAAACCCTTTTGCGGAAGGCGCAAACATCCGAGCGGTCGCCCACTGACGCGGCCAAAACCCGATCTCGCCGGGCACCCCTTGTCCGTTGCGGGCGAACTCTCCGAAGAAGCCGCGATGGTTCTGCTGGTAAATGTTCCGGGCGAAAACCTCCACCCCGGGAATCCAAGCACCGGCGAGCGGCGCGCGTTCGCCGGTGAGCTGGCCGGCCATGACGCCGCAGGTCGCGAGCGCTTCCGCGAGGGGCGGGCGCGAGTACTGCCGCGTCTCCATGGCGTTGCGCGCATCGGCACGCAGCCCGGCCCAAAGAGTGGTGGATTCTGACTTTGACATAGGCGCGCATGGTAAGGAGAGCAGGGCAAAAATCAACGGGCGGTGCGGTCCTGCACCCCCGGGGGGTCGATTGGCGGATAAGATCTGGCTCACTGACAGTATATTAACGACTCAGGGATTTGGACTCCTCTGAAGCCCCGCACCCGCTATCCGCATGACCCTCCTCTCCCCATTCAGGCACGGAGCCACCGGTTTCGCCGCTATCGTCATCGGGATCGTCACCGCGCCTGCCGCCGACGAACCGATCCGCTTCAATCGCGACATCCGTCCGATTTTGGCGAAGAATTGCATCGCCTGCCACGGACCGGACGAGAACGACCGCAAGGCCGGTTTCCGCATCGATACTTTCGTCGGCGCCACCGAGACGCGCGACGGCATCCGCGGCATCGTCCCCGGGGAACCCGACGGCAGCGAAGTCATCGCCCGGATCACCCACCCCGACCCCGATGAGGTCATGCCTCCGCCGAAGCACGGCCACACCCTCGCCGCCGAGGAGGTCGACCTCCTGGAAAGATGGATCGCCCAAGGTGCGAACTACGAGACGCACTGGAGCTTCGTAGCGCCCACGCGCCCTGATCTGCCCGAGGTCCCGTTCGCGGGTTGGGCGCGCAACCCGATCGATCACTTCGTCGCGGCCAAACTCGCGGCGCTCGGCCTCGCGCCCTCACCCGAAGCCGATCGGGCGACCCTGCTGCGGCGCACCGCGCTCGACCTCACGGGATTGCCGCCGACACCGGAAGAGGTCTCGGCCTTCGAGAACGACACTGCGCCGGGAGCGTTCGAGCGCCAGGTCGACCGGCTTCTTGCCTCCCCCCGCTACGGCGAGCGTTGGGCGGCCGTCTGGCTCGATCTCGCCCGCTATGCCGACACCACGGGCTATGCCTCCGATAGCGAGCGGACGATCTGGCGCTGGCGCGACTGGGTGATCCAAGCCTACAACGCGAATCTTCCCTTCGACGAGTTCACGCGCCTGCAGATGGCCGGCGATCTCGTCCCCGATGCCGGGCGGGAAGCGATCCTCGCCACCGCCTTCCACCGCAACACCCTCAACAACACGGAAGGCGGCACCGATGACGAGGAGTTCCGCACCATCGCGGTCAAAGACCGTGCCAACACCACCGCGAACGTCTGGATGGGCTTGACCTTGCGCTGCGCCGAGTGCCATTCCCACAAGTACGACCCCATCTCCCAGAAAGAATACTACGCGTTCCTCGATTTCTTCAATCAGACCGCCGATCGCGACACCAACAACGACGCGCCCGTGCAGGGGTTCCTCCCAGTGGGCGCGCGGGCCGAGGTCGATCGCCTCCAGCACGAGATCGCCCGGCTGGAGCAAGAGGCCGCCAGCGAGATCTCGCCCGATTTCGGGTGGGACGTCTTGCGGCCGGATCAGGTGTCGTCGTCCGGCGGCTCGGTGCTGACCGTGCGCGACGACGCGTCCGTCGTCGCCGGTGGCGAGAACCCCGCCGCCGACTCCTACACCGTCGTGGCGTCTGCCCCCGGCACGACGGTCACCGCACTGCGTCTCGAACTCCTCCCCGAGGATGGTGCGGTCGGGCGCCATGCGGTAGGCAGCGTCGCCGTCAGCCAGCTCGCTTTGGCCGTGCGCCGCGCCGATGGCACGACCGCGCCCGTCGCGCTCGGCGAGGTGGCGGCCGACTTCGTCCAGCCCGGCCACCGGACCGATCGCCTGACCCGGGAGCAACCGGATGACGTCGGGTGGGCGGTGCACCACCCGGAAGATGGCTACGGCGCACGGCGGGTCGCCGTCGCCGCCCTCGGGGAGCCGCTGGCGCTGGCGGCGGACGAGCGCCTCGCCATCACCATCACCCAGGCGTCGCAGTGGCCGGGTACCAATCCCGCGCGCATCCGGCTCGCCACCACCGGACGCGGCGGCGCGCTCGCCGAGTTCAAGGCCGGCGGCTCCCACCCCCTGCAGAAGCGGATCGGCGAACTCAGAGCCGCCGTTCCCCAGCCGGTTCCCACACCGGTGCTGAGATCGGTTCCGGACGACCAGCGGCGCGAGACTTTCGTGAACTTGCGGGGCAACTTCCGATCGCTCGGCGAGAAGGTCGGCGCCGACGTTCCCGCCGCCTTCAACCCGTTCCCCGAGGGTGCCTCCCGCGACCGGCTCGGGCTCGCCGGGTGGCTGGTCGCCCCGGAGAACCCGCTCACTGCCCGGGTCACCGTCAACCGCTACTGGGCACAGCTTTTCGGTCTTGGCCTCGTCGAAACCCAGGAGGATTTCGGGACGCAGGGCACGCCGCCCACCCATCCCGAGCTCCTCGATTGGCTCGCCGTCGAGTTCCGGGAGAGCGGCTGGGACGTCAAGGCTCTCCTGGAGCTCATCGTCACTTCGGCGACCTACCGGCAGTCCGCCGGGGCGACGACCGAACAGCTCGCGAAAGACCCGCGCAACCGCTACCTGGCGCGCGCGCCGCGCTTCCGGCTACCCGCCGAGACCATCCGTGACCAGGCGCTCGCCATTGCCGGGTTGCTTTCCGACAAGATGTTCGGCCCTCCGGTCTACCCGCCGAACCCGGTCAAAGAAGTGCGCAGCGCCTTCAGCGGGGTCACGAAATGGGTCGAGAGCGAGGGCGAGGACCGCTACCGCCGCGCCCTCTACACCTACCTCAAACGCAGCCAGCCCCACCCGCTCTTCGAGACCTTCGACATGAACACCCGGGAGGTCTGCAGCTTGCGCCGCATCCGCACCAACACCCCGCTGCAAAGCTTCCAGACGCTCAACGACGACGCCTTCGTGGAAGCCGCCAACGGCCTCGCCCACCGGATGGTCGCCGAGGGGGGCGACGCCCCCGCCCTCCAGATCCGCCACGGCCTCCGCCTCGCCCTCGCCCGGCGCGGGACCGATGCCGAGGTGGCCGAGCTCGTCCGCCTCTACGCCGATGCGCTCGCCGATTTCCGCGACCGGCCGGACGCCGCGAATGCCTTCGCCGGTCCTCCCGAGGAGGCCGCGCTCACCCTCGTGGCCAACGTCATCCTCAACCTCGACGCCGTCCTCACCCGCTGACTACCATGTTCCCTAAATGCATCGCCCAGGACCTCGTCGAGCGCGAGGCGCGCCTCGCCACCCGCCGGCACTTCCTCAAGAACTGTGGCCTCGCCCTCGGCGGGATGGCGTTGGCGCAGATCGATTCGACCGCCGGACCACTGACCGCGCGCCCATCGATGTTGGCGCCCAAAGCCAAGCGCGTCATCTACCTGCACATGGCCGGCTCCCCGCCCCAGCACGAGCTCTTCGACTGGAAGCCAACCTTGCGCGAGTTCGACATGCGGGAGTGCCCCGCCGAGATGATCGAGGGCAAGCAGTTCGCGTTCATCAAAGGCGTGCCCAAGCTGCTCGGACCGCACGCCGAGTTCGCCCGCTACGGCGCTGGCGGGACGTGGATGAGCGACAAGATCCCGCACCTCCACCGGCATGCCGACGACCTTTGCGTGATCCGGTCGATGACGACCAGCCAGTTCAACCACGCGCCCGCGCAGCTGCTCCTCCACACCGGCAGCCAGCAGTTCGGCGGTGCGTCGATGGGCTCGTGGGTCACCTACGGGCTCGGGTCTTCCAACGACAACCTCCCCGGCTTCGTCGTCATGGTCTCCGGTGGCACCCACCCCTCCGGCGGCAAGTCTTTGTGGGGTAGCTCCTACCTCCCGTCGGTCTACCAGGGCGTACAATGCCGCGGCCAGGGCGATCCCATTCTCTTCGTTTCCAACCCGGAGGGCATCGACCGCTCCCTGCGCCGCCGGAGCCTCGACTCCCTCAACCGCCTCAACCGCCTGGAGCTCGAGACCTTCCGCGACCCCGAGACCTTCTCGAACGCATACGTGGTGCCGGCGCTGCGG
>CAZKYJ010000409.1:0-5306 GCA_964556355.1 uncultured Verrucomicrobiales bacterium
ACGGGATTTGAACCCGTGTTACCGCCGTGAAAGGGCGGTGTCCTAACCACTAGACGAACGGGTCAGCGGCGGGGCGGGATTATGTAGGAACTCCGCCAGCGGTGCAAGCAGAAATCTCATTTTTTCTGTCCGAAAGCAGAATAGCCGCCGCGCGGGCGTTCGCGCCGTGGTGCTCGTCGAAGATGGCGGCGGCTCGCCCCGCCATGGCGCGGGCTGCGGAGGGGCTCGCGAGGAGGCCACGAAGTTCGGCTTCCAGCCCATCGGCGGAGGCGATTTGCCGCACGGCATGCCTCTGCAATAGGCTGCGGGTCAGCGGGCGAAAGTTTTGCATGTTCGGTCCGAGGACGACCGGTTTTCCTGCCGCCACGGCCTCGACGGGGTTCTGCCCTCCATGGGCAAGGAGGCTCTTCCCGATGACGACCAGGTCGGCGAGGACCGTCCAGGCACCGAGTTCTCCGGTGCTATCGATCAGGAACACGGCGCCCGGATCGGCGGGGCTGACAGTCTCCCCCAACTCGCTCCGCCGCACCACTGAAAACCCGTGCCCCCCGAGTTCGTTCGAAAGCTCCTCGCGGCGCTCGGCATGGCGCGGCACGACGGCGATCCGGAGGTCGGGGAAGTCCGCGCGGAGCCTTCGCCCGATGCCGGCGACGAGGCATTCCTCGCCCGGGTGGGTGCTGGCCGCCAGCAGGATTCGCCGCGGCGTCTCCGGCCAGAGCTGGTCGAGCACCGTGCGGAAGCACCCGATCCCCTTCGGCGTCGGCAGGTTCTCCTGGTCGTACTTGAGGCTTCCGACCCGTGTGACCCGATCGCTGGCGATGCCGAGCGACTCCCAGCGGGTCACGTCCTCCGCGTCCTGGACCAAAACGCGGTCGAGCTGGGCGAAAATCGGGGCGACAAGCCGGCGGAACCTCAGGTAGCGGCGGGCGCTGCGATCGGACATCCGGGCATTGACCAGGGTGACCGGGACACCGTCGCGACGCGCGCAGGCCACGAGATTCGGCCACACCTCGGCCTCGACGAGTACGACATGGCGCGGGCGGACGAGGGCGAAGACCGCATCGACAACCCCCGGCAAATCGATCGGGTTGTAGATGACCGCCAGGTTGGCCGGGGCGTTCTTCTCCGCGACGGCATAGCCGGTCGACGTGGTCGTTGAGAGGGTGATGGCGAGGCCGCTCCGGGCGCGATTGAGCGCGTCGATGAGCTTCCGCGCAACGAGCACTTCCCCCACGCTGACCGCGTGAATCCAAATGTCCTGCGGGGTTGCCAAGCGGATTCGGTCATGCTCGGAGAATACGCCCACACGCTGCCAGAAGCGTCCGCCGTAGCCGCCACGTTTCCACATTTTTCGCGCCGAAAGCGGGAGCAGGATGACGAGGGCCGGCGGGAGCAGGAGGTTGTAGAGGATGGAGACCAGTCGCCGGTTCATCCCTTCAAGCCTCCTCGGTCGCCGGGTGTCCGAAGATCCAAATCTCTGTGGAACCGTAGGTGCGGTGGTCGATCGTCTCCCATGGGTGGCCGCCACCATGGCCCGCCCCGCGCTCCGTTTCCATCACAATCCGTCCCCCGGGGCGCAAAAGTCTCCGCAGTGCCCCCTCCCTACCGAGAAGCTCCGCCGAAAAACTGCGATCGTCCCGACTCTTCGCATAGGGAGGATCGGCAAAGACGAAGTCGGCTGGCGGGAGGCGGTCGAGCGCGCGGAAAACGTCCGCACAGACAACCTTCGCCGCCGGATCGAGACGGGATTTCGCCAGGTTATCGGCGATGGTCTGACAGGCGGCGCGGTTGGCATCGACGAACGTTGCCTGGCGCGCGCCCCGGCTGAGCGCCTCGATCCCGAGCGCGCCCGATCCGGCGAACAGATCCACCACCGACGCCCCCGAGATCGCCGGTCCGAGGATCGAGAAAAGCGCTTCCCGCACCCGGTCGGCCGTCGGCCGGGTGACGAGCTTCGGCACTTTCAGCGGGATTCCTCCCGCGCTGCCCGCGATGATGCGCATGGGTCCAGTCTCCGGCGATCACTTTTTCTCGTCGCGGGCACGGATGGCCTCCGAGGCCCGCTCGAGCAATGCCCGTTCCTCCTTCGTCAGGCTGGCGTAGCCTTTCTCGCCCACCTTGTCGAGAATGGCATCCATGTCGGGGGTGACGATGGGCTTCTCCCGCGACGCCCCGGGACGGATCTCGACGACTTTGGCATCGACGATCTTCTTCCTGGTTTTCCCCTTGCGCAGCCCGCGCTCCCAGAACCGCTCGCCGCGTGCCCGCTCGCGCATCATCTGCTCGCGGGTGTAGCTCCCACCATGGTAGCCGAGACGGCGGACGAAGAAGAGCCCAAATAGCGCCCCTCCGAGGTGGTCGAGATGGGCGACCCGACCGACGAGACCGACCATGGAATCCTGCGGGGTGCCGATGAGACTGAAAACGCTGAGCACTGCCGAGATGATGATGACGGCACGCCCCAAAGTTCGGGCGCGGAGCGTGATCGGCAGCGGGAAGATCATCGTCAGCTTGGTCTCCGGGATCATCGTCGTGAACGCGAGGAGGAGGGCGGTGCCGCATCCCGACGCCCCGATCAGGTAGGAGTCGCCCACGAGTGCGAGCTGGAGAGCCGCTCCGCAAAGGCCGCCGACAAAATAGATGATCCAGAAATTGCGTCTCCCCAAGCGCTCCTGCACCTGGCGCCCGAACACGTAGATCATCAGGAGGTTTCCGAGGATGTGGAAGAGACCGAGCCCCGACCGGTCGAACCCGCTGTGGACGAACATGTGGGTCACCAGCGTCCAGATGTGCCCCGACGCCAGCGAGGCCCGGCTCAGCCCGCCCGCGGGGTCGTAGCTCCCGCGCCCGTAGTCGATGATCACGAACGGGACCTGCAGGAGGTGCTGCAGCACGAAGACGGCCACATTGGCAACGATCAAGATCTTCACCGGGGTCCACGAGGTGGACGCCCAGAACGGGTCGCGCGACCGCTGGTCGTCACGCATGTAGTCGCGGTCGTCGAGCATCAGGATAGTTGGGTCGGAAACAAAGCACAGCAGCCCGGAGGTGTCGAACCTCGCGGGCAGGTAGCTACGCTCGCCGCACGCCTGCCGGACCCCGGTTTCTGCACTCGGCAGCGAGCGCTGCCTGGCTGCTTGTGCCCCGGCGGTCTCCCGCTATGCTACGGCCCACGCGAAATCACCGCCGCTCATCCTATGCTCATGAACACCCCTCTACCCCGCCGCATTCTCGCGGCCGCCGCCGCCTGTCTCACCTTTGCCGCCGCCGCGAGGGCCGCCGACGACGACGCGCTCAAGGAGCACCCGGCGGCCCAAGTCGTGACCGCCTACCTCTCGAACGCCTTGGGACACAACTGGGAAGCCTCGACCGAGCTGATCGAGCCCCGTTCGCTGGCCGGCGTCCAACGGGCGTTCGTGGAGCGCGTCAAACAATCTCCGACGATGGACGCCGAGATGGATATGGTCGCCCGCGTCGGGAAGACGAACCTCCAGCAAATCGAGGAGATGACCCCGCCCGAATTCTACCTCGCCTACCACAGCAACCTCCAAAATCGCCTCGGAATCGACGACGAACGCAACGCCCAGATCACCCAGTCCTTAAAGATGACGGTGCTCAGCGTCGGTGAGGAGCCGGACAGCAAGCTCGCCCACGTCCTCGTGCGGACGGTACATCGCGACGGCGACAAGCTCGTGCGGAACCTCGAACTCATCTCACTGGTGAAGTCCGAGGGCAAGGACGGTAAGGAACGCTGGTTGGTTTCGCTCGACCAGCAGGCCCCCCAAGTGACCGACGCCGCACCCGCCGAAGCGGACTGAACGCCCGCTCCCGGAAGAGTGGGTCGCCCCCTGAAACGAGAGAAGCGTCCTCCGATTGCTCGGAGGACGCCCAATTAGTGCAGGGACTATTGCGTATTTATGGCTCGATGCGCTCCGGGATCACTCCCGGATGTGACGAATTTGTAACATTTATCTTCGCCGCGCGCAAAATATTTTTTTGAACATCCTACATTTTCCTCTGTCGGAGTCCGATTCTACATGGCGATCGCCCGACCCACGACGGTCGCCATGCGGATGGTGCCGGTTTCTGAGGGGTGGATCATGTCGTGGGTGAGATCCGACCGGCCGACCAGCGCGCCGTGAACGTCGATCGTGCGAATTCCTTTTTCCTTGGCTACCGTCATGATCCCGGGGATCACGCCGTTTTCGAGGGTGGCCGACTTGATGCCGAACCGGTCGTCGAACACCGGGATCGGCAGGCAGGCGAACACCGCTGGATGGCTCGGAAGATGCAGGAAGTGATCGACGAGGTCCCCGTATTCTTTGACAAACATGCTGCGGCTCTTCCAGTGGACGCGTTTGGTATCGTTCGTCCCGAGGTGGATGACCACGATATCGGGGTTGAAGGTCCCCGCCTCGCGGAATTCGTCGAGCCCCCAGATGGCCACCGGCCCCGTCCGGGTGGTCGTGGCTCCAGACACGGCAAACCCCCGGACGTCGTAGTCCGGCCCGAGCTGACGGCCCATCACCGCGGGATAGGCATCGACTTGCCGGTTGGCCAGCCCGAGCCCGAAGGTGATGCTGTCCCCCACGCAGGCCACCTTTAGCGGGTGCCCGACTCCCGGTTTCGGCACCGGTGCCATCGCGGTCGCTCCCCCGGCGGTGGTCGCGCAGCCGGTGAGAACCGAGATTACCCCGACCGTTGTGGCCGTCACCATCGACAAAATGTGTATTCGTTTCATAATTGGATCGTAACCGGATTCTGCGAGGTACCGCGCCCTAACGCAATTCCCAAATCCATGAAAAAATTATCCCCCGTTCACCACCTCGCCGCCGCGGCGCTGGTGCTCGCGTCCACCCCCGCCGGAGCCGCTGAGATCACCCCCGTAATCGGCCAGGCAAAAAACAGCCCGCTCGACACCCCTTTCGGGGTCGATTTTCTCCCTGGGGGTGACGAGATGGTCATCGCCGAGTACGACGGTGGCCGGGTTTTCAAACGCGACGGCAGCGGCGAGCTTTCCCTCATCGCCGGACAGCACCGCGACAAAGGCTACAAAGGCGACGGCGGCCCGGCGGCCGACGCGCGGTTCGACGGCGTCCACGCCATCGCCATCGCCCCCGATGGCACCATCTATCTCGCCGACACCTGGAACCACGTGATCCGCACCATCGGGGCGGGCGGCGAAGTGGGCACCTTGGCCGGCGACGGGAAGGCGGGCTTCGCCGGTGACGGTGGCCCCGCCGGTGCGGCGCGGTTCGACAGCCCGATCAACATCGAGCTGTCACCCGATGCGGCGACGCTCTATG
>CAZKYJ010000410.1:0-4013 GCA_964556355.1 uncultured Verrucomicrobiales bacterium
CACCGTGCGAAACCAGAGCACGCGGGGAGAGTGGGCGGTGCGCGGGATCGACCGGGTGGACGAGGAGAAGCGGCAGATCTGGTTCCACGCCGGGGGAATCGTCCCGGACCAGAGCCCCTACCACATCCACTACGCTCGCATCAACTTCGACGGCTCCGGGCTCGTGGTGCTGACCGCCGGCGACGGCACTCACGACATCGAGTTCTCGCCCGACGGACGGTTTTTCATCGACCGCTACTCGCGCGTCGATCTCCCGCCCGCCACCGAGCTCCGCCGCAGCGAGGACGGCTCGCTCGTCTGCCCGCTGGAAGAAGCCGACTGGTCCGAGCTGCTCGCCACCGGCTGGCAGGTGCCGGAGCGCTTCACCGCCAAAGGCCGCGATGGAGAGACCGATATCCACGGCGTCATCTATCGCCCCACGACTTTCGACCCCGCGCGCCGCTACGCGGTGGTGGAGGAAATTTATGCCGGCCCGCACGACTCCCACGTCCCCGTGCGTTTCGCTCCCTACCACAAGGCGCAGGCCACCGCCGAGCTCGGCTTCATCGTCGTCCAGATCGACGGTATGGGGACCTCGAACCGCTCGAAGGCATTCCACGATGTCTGCTGGAAAAACTTGGGTGACGCCGGCTTTCCCGACCGGATCCCCTGGATGGAAGCCGCCGCTAAGGAGCGCCCCTGGATGGATCTCGAACGGGTGGGAATCTACGGCGGTTCGGCGGGGGGGCAGAACGCCATGGGCGCCCTCCTTTTCCACCACGATTTTTACGGCGTGGCCGTCGCCGACTGCGGGTGCCACGACAACCGCATGGACAAGATCTGGTGGAACGAACAATGGATGGGATACCCGGTCGGCCCGGAATACGCCGCCGCCTCCAATGTGGTCAACGCCCACCTTCTACGGGGCGACCTCCTCCTCATCGTCGGTGAACTTGACCGGAACGTCGATCCCGCCTCGACCATGCAAGTCGCCGCCGCGCTCCAGCGCGCCGACAAGCCCTACGAGCTGCTCGTCGTCCCAGGCAAGGGCCACGGCGCGGCCGGCACCCCGTACGCCCGCCGGCGCCAGCAAGAATTTCTAGTCCATCACCTCCGGCGCCACGGAGGCTAGAGGCGGGTATCCGCACCGGGGAACCACGCGATCTGCAGGGCAGAGGGTCGCCCCTAGTTCGCCTGCGGCTCCGTCGGATCGCCGGGGGGAGAACCGATCAGCTGCCGGATCTGCACTCCGATCTGCGGGCTGAGATCCTCGAGGACGGGGAGGATCTCGTCCACCTCCGTGACCGTCCGCCCGTCGAACCACTGCTGGAGTGACAGGCCCGCAAGCTCCTCTTTCCCCATCCTGGCGGCGACCAGCTCGACGACGTCAGCGAGGATTGCCGCCTGCGTCCGGCCGACGTTTCGACGGGCGGTCGAAGCGGGGTTTTCGAGTGGCCCCGACCGCCATTGCCCTCCGGTGACGAGTTCTATCTCCGGTTGTTCTTGGCGGACGGGGCGGGGCTGCATGCTCGACGGCGGGGGGTTCTCCCGGACTCTCGGCCCCCGAACGCGAGCGGACAAGCGGCGGGCGCAAGATTGCCGAATGTTACGCCTCCCCCCACCGCCCGCTTACGCGAAGCGCGTACCCGGGGGACGCCAAGAGCCAAGAATCCCCGCCGCGGGGACGGATTGCATTCGACATCCGCGCGGCCCTGATCCACTTGAGAGCATGCCGCCCCGATCGAGTGCCACGGCTTTCCTCCCATCCTCGCCCCTCCTGACCCCGTGAGCGCACCGCCCTCCCCAGCTGCCATGTCGGAGGACGGTGGCCCCGATGCTTCGTCGGGGGCGGGCCCTTCCGCCCGGGCGGCGAACGAAGCCCCCGGGACCTGCGACGACGGGCACAGTGGCGCCGGCCATCGGGGAACCGGGACCGCCCTCCTCGGCGCCCTGCGTTGCGCCAACGCCGGTGTGTGGACCCTAGACTTGGAAAACGGAGGGGGCTGGTGGTCTCGCGAGTGCTTTTGGCACCACGGCCAGCAGCCCGATTCCTTTGCGATGACGGTGAAAAACTGGATCGATCGCTTCCACCCCGACGACGGGGACCACGTGCGGGCGGCGCTGGCCCGCGCCACCTCCGAGGGCACGGAGTACAGTTTCGAGTATCCGTTCACCCTCCCCGACGGAAGTGTGCGCTGGCTGATGGACGTGGGGAATGTGCTCGAGCCAGGGCACGGCGCGGCGCGGGTGGTATCGGGGATCACCCTCGACGTCTCCGAGCGGGCCCGCGCCCGGGCGGAACTCGCCGAACTTCTGGCCGAGCGGGAGCGGGGCGAGGCGGAGCTGCGCGCCCAGCACGACCGCAGGGACCGATTCCTCGCCCTGCTCGGCAACGAACTCCGCAACCCGCTCGCCGCCCTGCGCTCATCACTAGGCCTCTTCTCCCACGAGGACGACGAGAAGCGCGCCACCGCCCGTGATATCGTCTTCCGGCAGCTGGATGAGGCCCTGCGTATCGTCGATGACCTCTCCGATATCACCCGAATCAGCCAGGGCGTCCTCCGCCTCCAAAAATCGCCCGTCGATCTACGGGAAATCGTCGAGCTGGCGCTCGAAAGCGAACGGCCCGTCATCGATCGGGCCGGCATCACGCTGGAGACCTCGCTCCCCCCTCGCCGCGTCTCCGTCGAGGGCGACCACGACCGGCTGGTGCGATGCCTCGTGAAGCTTCTGGACCACGCCGCCAAATCGACCCCGGCCGGAGGTCGTATCTCCGTGGCTCTGGGAGCCGATGCGACGACGGCTCAGATCGTCGTGGTGGACGGCGGGCGGGGGATCTCCGAGGGGGCGCTCGAATCAATCTTTGACCTCTTTCCCGACGATGCCGATGGCGGGGCTGCCCGGCACGCTTTCGGGCTCGGGCTCGCGGGAAATCTGGCCGCGCTGCACGGCGGCACGGTCTCCGCCCAACGTCCGGGTGCGGATCGCGGCAGCCAAATCACGATGACCCTTCCCGTTCACGGTGCTGCCGAAACAGCGCCAGCCTCCCCGACTCCGGTTCCCCCCATGCCCCCATCCCACCATCTCTCTATCCTCGTCGTCGATGACAACGCCGACGCGGCCCAAATGCTCGCCCTCCTCCTCGAAGACGAGGGCCACGACGTCACCATCGTCCATTCCGGTGAGGAGGCCATCACCGCCGTCGAAAACCATGCCCCCCAGGTGGTCATCCTCGATATCGGTCTCCCGGGCTGCGACGGCTACGAGGTCGCCCGCGCCCTGAGGAAGAACCAGCCCAACGTGACGCTCTTGGCCGTCACCGGCCACGGCTTGGCCAAAGACGTCGATCAGGCGAACGAGGCGGGTTTCGACCACCACTTGCTCAAACCCGTGGATTTCGACGACATCAAAAAGATCCTCGGCAGCCTCGCCTGAGCCGCTGCCGTGACTCTTCAGGGGTCTCTAAGCGTCCGCAGCGCCCGGGCAGGTCTCCCCTTCGCTCCAACGCACGGCATAGCGCAAGAGCGCCGCCGCGTCCCGGAGACCGAGCTTCTCGCGGATGTGGACGCGATGCGCATCGACCGTCCGTGGGCTGATGCGGAGCCTCTCGGCGATCTGGTGGACGTTGCCCCCCCTCCCAATCATCTCGAAAACTTGCAGCTCGCGATCGGTCAGCCTGTCCACTCGCGCCCGCGGCTCTTTCTCCCGCTTCCCGGACATCCCGCTGAGGATCAGCTCGGCCGCCTGGCTGCTCAGGTGAATCCCCCCGCCGAGCACGCGGCGGATCGCCGTACCCAACACGGCATCCGTCGCGTCCTGCTTCATGAGGTAGCCGCGCCCGCCCGCCTTGACGACCCGCTCGGCGTAGAGCAGTTCGTCGTGCATGGAGAGGACGAGCACCCGTACCGTCGGGCAGTGGATCTTCAGGTCTTTGACCAGGTCGAGCCCGCTCTTGTCCGGCAGCGTGAGGTCGGTGATCACCAGATCGGGGCGGAGACCGATGATCCCCTCCAGGGCCTCCCTCGCCGACGTGG
>CAZKYJ010000410.1:4023-5304 GCA_964556355.1 uncultured Verrucomicrobiales bacterium
GAGTTCCAGAGTACCGTCCGCGTCAATGACTCGGCGCACCCCGTCCCGCAGCAGCGGATGGTCTTCGACGATGAAAATCTTTGGCATCTCAATTCTCAATCCGGCGATCGGTCGCGCTGTCGCCGGGTAACTAACATTCCTACGCGGCAGACCCGCGGCGGGATGGTCCCGCCCGCCTTCGGCACTGCTTGGCAGAGCGTCTCTGCCGTGACGGGGGCACGGGGGCGGCACCGGGGCGCATGGGTGGGTGTTTTGCTTTGCTACGCCTCCCGAGGTGACACCGACGCGCCCCGGCGCTAGAGGTGACAGCGATGAAAACCCCGATCCTAGCCGCCGTAGTCTCCGCCTTCCTCCTCGTCCCCGGAGCGTTCTCGAAACCTCCGAACATCGTCCTCGTCATGACCGACTACCAGGGCTACGGCGACCTCGGCGCAACCGGGAACCCGGTCATCCACACCCCGAACATCGACAGGCTCGCCTCGGAGTCCGGCTCGATGTCACGGTTCTACGTCAGCCCCGTCTGCTCGCCCACCCGTGCCGCGCTCATGACCGGGCGCTACGCCTACCGCACCCGCGTGGTCGACACCTTCAAAGGCCGATCGATGATGGATCCCGGCGAGGTCACCATCGCCGAGGCGCTCCGCCCGGCCGGCTACGCCACCGGTATTTTCGGCAAGTGGCACCTGGGCGACAACTACCCGCTACGCCCCCAGGACAACGGATTCGAAGAGGTGCTCATCCACTACGGTGGCGGCCTCGCCCAGCCTTCCGAGCCGATTGAAAACGCGAACCGCTACACCGACCCGATCCTCTTCCGCAACGGCGAACAGGTGCAGACGGAAGGCTACTGCACCGACGTCTACTTCGACGGTGCCCTCGACTTCATCCGGGAGGCCAAGGGGAACGGGAAACCGTTCTTCGCCTACATCGCACCCAACGCCCCCCACGGTCCGTACCACGACGTGCCGGAGGATCTCTATCAAAAGTACCAAGCGATGGATCTCACCCCCGTCCTCAACGGCAACGCCAAGACGGCCGACACCGTCGCCCGCGTCTACGCCATGATCGAGAACATCGACCAGAATATGGGACGACTGGCGGCCGCCCTCGACGAACTCTCGATCGCCGACAATACCATCGTCATCTTCATGGTTGATAACGGTCCCAACACGCCACGCTACGTCGGCCCGTTCCGCGGGATGAAAACCGGCGTCCATGAGGGCGGCATCCGCTCGCCGTTCTTCATGCGCTGGCCGGCGAGGATCCCGGCCGGGATCGAAC
>CAZKYJ010000411.1:0-1501 GCA_964556355.1 uncultured Verrucomicrobiales bacterium
ACGATCCGCGGCCCGGCGGCGTCCAGAGGTTCGGCCTCGGTGATCACGACGGCATCGTCCACCTGATCCAAAGCGATTCGGAGGTGGTGGTTGATTGCCCGAAGACTCTCGTCCCCACTTCCCGGAGCCGTTCCCGACCCCGCTCTTTCTGGTTCCGGCACCAAGTTCACCCCACACTCTATTTAAGAAACCTGTAACATAAGCAACTCAAAACTGAGCGGCCGGGCAAAATAATTTCCGAGGGGTGGGTGATTCAGGTGGCGGGAACGAATCGCTGGAGCACGAGAGTGAGGAGGAAAGTGGCGACGAGGAATGGCACCAGGACCGGGATGTAGCTCAGCATGAGGGCGTCGAAGAGCACGAGTCCCGCGAGGAGAAACCCCACTGCTTTCCCCACGCGATCCGCTTTCTCCTGATCGGTGAGAATGGCCAGGGCGATGCCGATCCAGATACAGAAGACGAAGAGCACGCAGTAGGGCAGCGGGTGCTGCAACCCGAACGTCGCGTAAAGCCCGACGAGGATGGGGACGGCGAGCAAGCCGAGCGGCCAGCGCAGGAGTTTGGCACCGGTCGCCTCGCCGCGCGCGACGTAGCTCAGCCCGACCACATAGATGCCGGCCGCCGCCCCGACGATGAGAGCGTTGTCCGGCGCGTGTCCGTTCGGAGCGCCGCTGGCCACCGTGAGGTAGAGCAAGAACCGGCAGGCACCCATGATCCACGGTCCGGCGATCGAGCGCTTGTGCGTCCAGTCGTAGATGACGACGGCCACCGCCAGGGCGCCGACGAACAACGGGTGGGCAAAAGTCGCGCCGAGGAAAATAGCAACCCCGAAGGCGAGGGCGCCCCCCCCGAGAAGCCATGTGGTCTGCCGGGAGATCCGCCCGGAAGGGATCGGGCGGTCCTTCCGGTGTTCGGCATCGAACTCCGTGTCGAAGGCGTCGTTGAGGACCGTCCCCGCCACGTAGACGAGGCTGCCAGCGAGGCACGAAAACCAAAGCTGTGGCGCGTAGATCGAGCCACCGGTCAGCATCCACGCGGCCACACAGTTCGCCCAGACGGTGGGCAGGTTCGAAACGCGCCCCAGCTCGAGGACGGCGCGGGCGGTACGCACGGCAGTCATCTGGCGAACCCCCTCTCCGCCATGGCCGCCAACGTCCAGCGGTACTCGTTGGCCAACTGGTCGACGACGTCGGCCGAGCGCAGGGATTCGGGGAGGACTTCCCAGGTGTAGGTTTCCATTTCGAGGTGCTGGCAGAAGTTCGGGTTGGCGGCAAGAAAGGTCAGCGTGCCGTCGATGTGATCCCGCGTCGTCTCAAATAGCGCGTCCGGCTCCGCGTGGAGCGGCACGTGGAAGTGGACGCGCCACTCGTCACCCTCCGCGCCGGCCTCCAGAGCGGGCGGCAGGTCGCGGTAGCGCCGCAGCGACCCATCGGGCAGGCGCTCGACTACCTGGTGGAGATAGACGTCGTCGGCGAAGCTTTCCAGACGCGCCGCCCGTGCC
>CAZKYJ010000411.1:1511-5299 GCA_964556355.1 uncultured Verrucomicrobiales bacterium
GAGATAGACGTCGTCCTCGAAGGCGCGCAACGCTGCGAGCGCGGGTTCGGTCGGTGTCAGCCGGAGCGCGGAACTGAGGTGGAGCTTGCTCACGCGGATCCCCGCCGCGCCGAGCGCCCCGAGGGCGCTCGCCGGTTCCTCGAACTCGATGGCCAGGTGGCAGGTATCGTAGTTGACGCCGAGGATCTCATCGAAGCCGCCCCCGGCACGCTCGCGGAATCGCTCAAAAAACCGGATGGTCTCGGCGCTGGTCTCGAACCAACCCAAGGGCTCGGGCTCCAATCCCAGGTGGAGATCTTTGCCCGTGCGGGACCGGAGCCGCTCGACGTGCCGGGCGACATCGGCCAGCTGGTCGATGATCGCGTCACCCTGGATGCGGTCGTCCGTGATGAACTCTTTGAAGGAACCCGGCAGCGTGCTGACGCTTCCTCCGACGCCTTCGGGCGCCAGTTCGGCGACCAGATCGAAGAGCTGCTTGGTGTAGGCGGCCCGCGCGGGCGCCGTCCAATCCGGGGCGTAGACTTGCTCTTTGACCCTGGTTCCGTGGAACTTCCCGTAGGGGAATCCATTGATGGTGAAAACGTAGCAGGAGGTCTTTTCCAGCCACCGCTGGAATTCGGCCAAGCGCGCCCTTTCCGAGAGAGCCGCCGCCGCCGCCGCACTCAGCCGTAGCCCGATCCCGTAGGGGCGCCCACCGGCGACGCGATCCCTGACCGCCAGGGTGTATTCCCGGAGCCCCGCGAACGTCTCGTCCCAAGTTTCCCCGCGGTGGATGTTCGTGCAGTAGCCGAGATGCAGTCCGTTTTGCAGTTCCATAGATCAGTCGGTCGGGAGCGAGAACTGCGGGCATTGCCCCATGAAGCTGACCGGATTCTGATAGACGATCTTGTCCACGAAAGCCGCGCTGTGCCCCCGCTTCCGCATCTCGAGAGCCGCCTTGGGCACGGCGAGCGGATCGCTGACGCCCCAGTCGCAGGCGCTGTTGATCCAAATCTGTTCGGTGCCGTACATCTCCAGCATATCGGTGGCGCGGGCGGAGGTGCACTTGCTCTCCGGGTAGAGCGTGATGCCCGCCCAAAACCCGGCGTCGAGCACCATCGGAGCGGTGTGTTCCTCCACATGGTCGATGATGACCCGCCCCGGCTGGATCTTGGAGAAATTCTGCAGCGCGTCGAGGATGAGCCGCGTCCCCTTGCGCTTGTCTTCGAGGTGCGGGGTATGGACGAGGATGAGCTGGTCGTGGTCCTGGGCAAGCTGGATGTGCTTCTCCAGGACCGTGAGTTCATTGCGCGAGTTCTTGTTCAGCCCGAT
Source organism: uncultured Verrucomicrobiales bacterium (assembly GCA_964556355.1). GTDB lineage: Bacteria > Verrucomicrobiota > Verrucomicrobiia > Verrucomicrobiales > DEV007 > CAZKYJ01. Next base: position 2,823 of record CAZKYJ010000411.1, read on the forward strand.
CTCGCCGATGCCGAGGACGCCCGGCTTCCCGATGAAATCGGGGATCAACGAGAGCACCTCATCGGCGAGCACCACGTCCTCGGATTCCTTCGGGTTGATGCACAGCCACGAAAAGTGGGGGAGCAGAAACTTGGCGGCGCGCTTCGGCTCGTACTCGGTGATCTGTCGCAGGTAGTCGTAGAAGCCCTCGGCCGACCCGCGGTCGAACCCCGCCCAGAACGCCGGCTCGCAGACCGCCTGGCACCCGGCCATGACCATCGACTGGTAGTCATCGGTGACCCGGCTGACCATGTGGGCGTGCGGCTCGATGTACCTCATTGCGCCCCCCCTTCCCGATAGGCCCCCACCGCGCCCTGGACGGTCGCTTCGGCGATCGGTTCGTCCGTCGGATCGCTGAAGACCTCGAGAATCCGGCGCGCCCGGCCCGGCCCGGCCGAACCGAGTTCCCTCACCGCCTCCCGCAGGGCACCGACCCGGAAATCGCTCCCCTGTCCGGAGCGGTCGATCCGGTCGAGGAATGCGGCGATATCGATCAGCTTCGAACGGGCGTCCATGAAGCCGAGATCGACCAGGTTCACCGTGGCGGGCGCTGGGTCGGTTGTGGAGGTCATACCCCCCACTCTAGCGACTCCCTCCGTGCCAGCAAGCGACCTCCCCCAAGCGCCGGGTGAAAGTGGTTGCATCCGACTCGGGGGGAAGGAAAACTTTCTGACGGGCACAGCCGCCCATCCTCGCCTACCTTCGATCACCGATGAAACGCCCGCGACTCCCCTTCCCGTTCCTCGCCTGCCTCGCCGCGACCGTGGTGCCCCCGCTCGCGGTCGCCCAGGTCTATACCGCGCCGTCCGGGCAGCAGCAAAACACCGGTGGCCAGTCCGGCTCCGCCCCGAAGAACAACGGATCGCAGAACAACAGCCAGGGCGCCAGCGGCCCCGAATTCCTCGGCACATCGGTTCCGTTCATGGATCCCGGTAGCGACGTGGTGAGCTGGGACGGGCGGAACTGGAACATCGCCAACAACCGCGTCTTCAGCGCCCGCTTCGAGAAATACCTCAACGCCCCGGAAGCGACCACCGAAGAAGATCGCGCCTACCGCGAGACGCTCGATGCCATCCTCACCGAACTCTCGCCCCACAACGGCAAGCCCGACCTCCGCGCCGCCGTCGCCCTCCTTCCCCGCGCCTCCAGCTTTCCCATTGACGCCCGGCTCTGCGACTCGCTGGCCAGCGCGGTCTACGGCGTCTACCTCGGCCAGAGGAACGTCGCCGGCCTCCACCAGCTCAACGAGGACCTCGACCACGAACTCCGGCGCATCGACTTCAACATCGAGCAGCAGTCCCAGAGCACGAACTTTAAGAACAATGCGAAACGCCAGAATGACAGCCCGGTCGTCGAGGGAGCGGCCTTCGGATCGATCAGCACGTCGCTGGCACGCAAGGCGGAGATTGCCGCCTTCAAGCAGGTCAACCGCGGGAAGGCCGAGATGTCCGGCCTCCGCTCGAAGGTCGAGTTCCAAGCGCTGCTCGTGCAGTTCTTCCTCCAGCGGCGCTTCGAACACTGCATCATCGGCTGCCGGATGTACCGCACGCTCTTCACCGACGGGGACAGCACGCTCCAGATCAAAGAGGGCTCGGATGTGGAAAAGCTCTTCGGCCAGAGCATGGGCATCAACCCGACGATCGCGACCATCGACTCGTTCGCCTCGGAGGCCATGCGCGACGTCTCCGAAGGCATCGACGCCTTCCGCTTCCTCCTCGAGCGCGGCGAGCTCGACTCCGCCAGCAAGCGCCTCGCCGAGGCCTTCCTCACCGGGGAGTTCATGGAAAAGGTCCGCACCCTCCCGCGCGAAGAGAAACGCCAGGTCGTGGCCTACGTCCAGGACTCCAACCAGCTCATCTCCGCCCTCGAGGTCAAAGACTACCTCCTCGCCGAAGAACTCGTCAACCGCATGCGCGAGCAGGCCAGCGACTTCGACTACTCGAAACCGATGGCCGCGGTGACCACCGCCAAGACCGTCTCTAACATGCAGGTCAGCAAGGCGCGCAATGCCATGATCAAGGGCGAGGTCGCCACCTTCGAAGAAGCCGTCCGCAGCGCGACCGAAGTCTGGCCGACCAACCCGAAGCTCGCCGAGCTCGGCCAGCAGATGGACACGGGGGGGAACATCGAAGCGCAGGCGCTCATCGATCTCCAGGGGCTCATCGCCCAGAAGAACTACCGCCAGATCCACCGCGACCAGGCCCGCTACATCGTCGCCGTCCGCAACGACCCCGCCAAGCAGGAGGAACTCAAGGAGATCTTGGAAAATGTCACCCGCATCGACATGGCGCTCACGCAGGCCGAGAAGCTCGACGAGTCCGGCAACAAGTGGGCCGCCTGGGAACTCGTCGAACAGACCCGCGAAGACTTTCCCGAGGATTCCGACCTCAACCGCCGCCGCGCCGACCTCTCCACCGACGTCTCCCCGTTCGTCTCCG
>CAZKYJ010000412.1:0-5289 GCA_964556355.1 uncultured Verrucomicrobiales bacterium
GCCGTTCCCGACGAGGGCGTTGTTGGCGTCGTTCCACTCCGGACGCTGGGTATTGAGCCAGATGCCGCCTCCCGGGATAAAGTTGGATAGCTTGGCCAGCGAGAGGGTGAGGAGTTTTTCGACGAGGGTGACGTGGTGGATCTCGTCCCGTGCGTTGCGCAGGAGTTTGCCATCGGATCCGAGGGCGGAGACGCGCTTCGCGATCTCCGAGGCGAGGGCGGCATCGTACTCGATCGTGTCGCGCGGGTCGGCTTTGATCTGCTCGAAGCTTTTGATCCGGTAGGGGACGTTGGCGTGGGTGAATGTGGGGGAGGCGAGAAGGGCGCCGAGCCGCCCGGGATAGAAATCGCGCGTCCACTCCAGGAGCTTGAGGAGATAGATGATCTGGTGGTCACACCAGTAGCCGATATTCGACCAAGGATCGTCGGGATTAGCCTCTTCCCACTCGAAGCCTTCGCGGGTCAGTCGGTAGGGATTGTAACCGTCCGCGGTGGTCGCATTCAGGAACCGACAGATCATCGCGGTCGAGAACCCGGGGAAAGAGACGAGGAGGGCTTCCCAGTTCTGGAAGATGTCACGCCAGTTCCCCTGGTAGCTGAGGTTGGTTTGCCCGTCCTCGGTTTGGAGGTCGATGGAGAATCGGTTCCATGGGCGGGTCGGGTCGCCGTGGCGGCGGCTGAAGGCGAGCGGGAGGTACTCGGCGGCGATGCGGCACAGGTCGCGATCGCCACGCCCCGACACCAGTGACTGGAGATCGGCGAAACCAAGGACGTCGGGTAGCCCGGCAAGGAACGCCTGGTGACTCCCGGCGACGCCTCGATTGTAGGTGGCGACGTAGGAGCGGAAGTCGTCGGCATGCAGGCGGTAGTTCTCGAGCGGGAGGCCGCCGCGCATGACGTTGAAGACCGTATTCGAGAGGTGGCGGTTGGTGCGGCGCTTGTTGGACCCGCACTGGACGCCATCGGCTGAGGAGATGATGCGGAGGAAGTCCCGCTCGGTGGCACGGACGTCGGCGGATATCTCGGCGGCCGGATCGGTGGCGCCGCGGATCCATTCGTCGAGGGCGACGATCTGGGAGTGGTCCTGGGCGAGGTCGGCGACGACGTGCCACTCATCGCTCTCGCCGGGGGCGAGCTCGATGGTTTGGGTGAGGGCGAAGGCGCCGGCTCTCCCGCGGATATCGTCGAGGGTGGTGGGGGATTGGCCATCGCGGAAGGCCTGGATCTGTCTGGCCGAGAGGAGGGTGGCATCGGGGGTGAGGCCGGTCTGCCAGACGACGGTGGCTTTGAGACCCTCGCTGGGCTCGGCGCGGTCGGTGGGGATGGAGCTGAGGTAGTAGAGGGCGAGCCCGGATCCATCGATGCGCTCGGATTTCTTGTAGGCGTTCGCCAGGTTGCTGAAGCGCATGAGGAACTCGCTCCCGACGCCGTAGGGGAGAACGTTCTGGATCCCGTCGAGCAAGTCGATGGTGCGGGAGCGGGTGCCGGTGTTCGCCAGGTGCGCGCTGCGGACGAAGCCGAAGCGCTTGCTGAATGTCCAGCGGTAGCGGAAGGTCAGCTGGCGTGTCTCGTTGATCTCTTCGAGGACGAGTTTGTTGCCGAGCGGGGTTTTGTAGAGGTTGCGCCGGACGTGGTCGGTGCCCGCGGAGTGGGGGGCGAAAGGTTCCCAATCGACCGGCGGGGAGTTCTCTGTTTGGGGGATTCGGATGATCGTGATCGGGCCGGTGTGGGCGCGGGCAGCGGAGATCTGATCGTCCGCGGCGTAGGGGAAGAGGGCGTTGTCGGCATGGCGCCGTCCGGCGGTCAAGGCACCGGCGCTCGAGAGGAACATCCAGTGGTCGCCCGGACCGACGAGAGACATGAAGAAGTCTTCCATCAGGTGGCTGTCGGAGATCTTGAAGTATTCTTCGCCGTCGAGGGTGACGTGGGTTCCGGAGGCTGAACCAGAAGCTGGTGGAGTGGTGTCGGTCATGATTCGGCGAGCTTCCCGCGGCGGGATTCGAGCTGGCGGCGGGTTTCGTTGGCGCTGACTGCGGTGATCGGGTAGCGCCACATGATGGCGATGGCCATGGCGGAGGCGGCCATGGGGATGGCCACGTTGTAGAGGCGGACGTAGAAGAGGGCCGACTCGGTCTGGGCGGCACCGAGATCGACATCGAATCCCGAGTGGTCGAGGAGGATGCCCCCGAGCAACGCGGCGAGAGCCATGCCGATCTTCACCATCCACCAGTAGATCGCGCCGAAGGTTCCCTCGCGGCGCCCGCCGGTGAGGAGTTCGTCCTCGTCGCAGACATCGGCGATCATCGATCCCATGAGGGTGAAGAGCGAGCCGGTGCCAAAGGCGACCAGCGGCGCGGAGATGAGCAAGAGGTAGGGGGTCTCGGGGCTGTAGCCGATCCACTTGAGTCCGTAGCCGACGATCGAGATTCCGATGGTCAGGCGGAAGGCCTCGCGTTTGCCCAAGCGTCGGGCGAGCACGGCGGTGAGGGCGATGACGCCGATGGTGCACAGGGCGGTGACGGTTCCGTAGGTGCCGAACAGCTGGCCCGCCGGGCCGTCCTCACCGCCGAAGGCGTAGTAGCGGATGACGTAGAGGTCGTACTGGGACGCCAGCATGAACCCGCCGAAAACGAGGAAGGTCGCGGCGCACAGCCTGACGAACGGCTTGCGCTTCATGGTGCTGACCAAGCCCTTGAAGAACTCGGCCGTGCTGGCCCGGACGTCGGGTCTTCCCCCGGTCGATGGGCCGGATTTCTCGGGCACGACCCGCTCCCGGCAGAAGAGGGCGGGGACGATGCCGAGGACGATGACGGCAGCACCGATCCCCATGGCCAAAACGCTGGCACCTTCCGCCGGGCCATCGAACCGCTCGCTGGCGATGAAAGCCCAGAACCACGGGATGCTGATCCACGCGAACTGCCCGGCGGTGTTGGCGAAGGCGTGGAGCCGGGTGCGCTCGTTGTAGTCGGGCGTCATCTCGTAGCCGAAGGCGACGAAGGGCGTGGCGTAGATGGTGTAAGTGATGAAGAAGAGGATGAAGGCGGCGAGGTAAAACCAGACGTAGAACATCTCCGAGCGCCCGGGCTGGGTTTGCCACATGGCGGCAAAGACGAGGCCGGCGAGGACGGCACCGGCGAAGATGTAGGGGCGGCGGCGGCCCCAACTGGAGCGGGTGTTGTCCGAGAGATAGCCCATGATCGGGTCGGTCAGGGCATCAATGATCCGCGGGAGAAACCCGATCAGGCCGACGTAGCGGGGATCCATCCCGAGCCCGAGGTTCAAGATCACCATGATCGCCGGGAGCGCCGCCGCCTGCAGGTTGTTGGCCAGCATGCCGGAGGCGTAGGCGAGCTTCTGCACGAGCGGGATGCGGTCCTGGGGATCGGTGACCGAGGGGGCGGAGGCGTTCATGACGAATGGGGGTGCGCGGGGCTGGGGGGAGGCGGAAATTGTGAAACCGGTTTCAGATAGGGGTTGAAACGGGTTTCATAAGCGGTCAAACCGGAGTATGGCAAGCGAATACGTGTGTGGGGCGGTCCGCGGCAATGGGTCGAGCGGAGATTGGGATGCGCACGGTGGGATGAGAAGCATGAGCATGAAGAGCGTTACAATTTCGGATATCGCCCGCGAGGCGAAGGTGTCGAAGAGCACGGTGTCGCGGGTCTTGAACGGCACCACGGCGGTGCATCCGGCGAAGCGGCGATCGGTTCTTGAGGCGACCGAAAAGTTGGGCTTCAAGCCGAACGTGGTGGCGCGGAGTTTGGCGAGGGGGCGGTCGATGACGATTGGCGTGCTGACGCAAAACATCGGGAGCCCGTTTTACGACGCGGTCTCCCAAGGGCTCATCGCGGGGCTGAGCGGGACGGGGTACTCGCCGATTTTTGTGGACGGCCAGTGGGACGAGGAGGTGGAGATCGAGGCGGTCGGGGCGCTTTTGGGAAGGCGGGTGGATGGCCTGGTGCTGATCGGTGGGAAGGCGCCGGGGCCGGAGTTGGAGGAGCTTTGCGGGCGGCTCCCGACGATCTTGGTGGCGCGGAAAATGCGGACCGATCGGCACTGCTGCATCTTCACGGACAACGTCGAGGGCGGCTACCGGGCGACCAAGCACCTCATCGATCGGGGGCACCGCGAGATCGCCATCATTCAGGGGATCGAGGATCACCCCGATGCGATCGACCGCTACGAGGGGTATCGCCGGGCATTGGCCGAGGCGGGGATCGCCATGGATCCGGGCCTGGTTCTGGCGGGCGACTTTACGGGGGAGGCCGGCGTGGCCGGGGTCGAAAAACTGTTGGCGTCGGGGCGGAGTTTCACCGCGGTGTTCACCGCGAACGATATCACGGCGTTCGGGGCGCGGCTCGCTCTCTACCGGAAGGGGATTCGGGTTCCCGAAGATGTGTCGCTCGTCGGGTTCGATGATCAGTTGGAAGCGGCATTCATGGCGCCGCCGCTGACCACGGTGCGGCAGCCGGCGAGGGAGATGGGGCTCGAGGCATCGCGGGGCCTGCTCAGGCTCATCGAGGGCGAGGCGTTCGCGTCGCGCACGCTGAGCGGGGCGCTGCTGATCCGCGAGTCGGTTGTCCGACGCGAGAACCGGTAGGCCTGGGATGCGAAACCACGGGTGCGGGTCGCGACTCCGGTAGAGGTCGATCCGAAGCGGTGCGGAGGCGCGCACTCCGTCGCAGTGCTAGGGGTTCTCCACCGCCCGGAAGAACTTCGCGGGCTGGGTGATGATGTCGATGACCGAGCGGACGTCGCCGTTGCCGGTGATGGGAGCACCGAGCGGGTTCCAATCACCGAGGATCGATCCGCATTCTGCCTGGTAGGTGCTGCCGACCGTCGTGGGGAAAGAGATCTCCACCGCCGGAGCGGCCTCGGCGGCGAGGTCTTCGAAAAACACCAGCTCCTGGGTGACGAGCGAGAAGTCGTCGATGTGCACCTCGCCGAGACCGCCGTCGACCGCGCCGGTCACGCCGAGGATCTGCACGAGGGCGGAGGTGGCGCCGGCCGGGGCCACCAGCGCGGCCATGCCGATTTCCTCGTAGTCCGCGCCGCCGAGGAAATTGGTAAACGGGACCGCCCCGCCGACCTCCTCGCCGAGGCCGTTGAGCCATTGGAGCCGGTACTGCTGGACGTAGCTGACGCCGTTGCTAATCTGCTTGGCGTAAAACGAGAGCGCGTAAGTGTGGCCTGGCGTAATCGATCCGCCGGCGTCGGCGACGATGAACCGGAGTTCGGAGGTGTTGGCGTTCGCCCCCACATTGCTCACCGCGATCCGCACGAATCCCTC
>CAZKYJ010000413.1:0-5278 GCA_964556355.1 uncultured Verrucomicrobiales bacterium
ATACCACCTGTTCGCCGAACAGGTCGGTCTCCGTCTCTTCCTTAAAGGTGGTCTGGAAAACGCCACCGCGGGTGCCACCGATACCTTTCGCCCAGGCGAGGGCGATCTTTTTGGCGTCCTTCTTCCCGGGATCCTGGTGAACGGCGATGAGGGTGGGGACGCCTTTCCCCTCGGTGTACTGTCGGCGGACGATGTGGCCGGGGCCTTTCGGCGCGACCATGATCACGTTGATATTGGGCGGGAGCTCGATGGTCTCGAAATGCACCGCGAAGCCGTGGGAGAAAAGGAGGGTCTTGCCGACCTTCAGATGGGGGCGGATGTCGGCCTCGTAAATCTCGGGGATCTTGGTGTCCGGGACGGCGACCATGATGACGTCAGCCGTCTTCACCGCATCCCCCGTATCGACGACTTTGAAGCCGAGCTCCTCGGCGACGGGACGCGATTTCGAGGTCGGGTAGAGGCCGATGATGACCTTGAGTCCCGACTCCTTGAGGTTGAGCGCATGGGCGTGACCCTGGGAGCCGAAGCCGATGACGGCACAGGTTTTGCCTTTGAGAACGCCGAGGTCGGCGTCTTTGTCCGTGTAGATTTTAGCAGCCATAGTTGGAATAAGTGAAGGGTGTAATTGGGTGGATTGTGCGCGAGCACCGTGCTAGTCGGACACGCGCGGGAGGGCTATTTTCCCGGTGCGGGTGAGCTCGAGGATCTCGAATTTCTCGAGGAGGGAGGTAAATTTGTTGATTTTCGACTCGTCTCCGGTGATTTCGATGGTGAGGCGCTCGCTGCCGACGTCGATGATTTTGGCGCGGAAGAGGTCGCTCAGCTCGATGATCTCCGCGCGGTTGTCGCGGTCGGCACGCACGCTGAGGAGGACGAGCTCGCGGTTGACGTATTCGCCTTCACGGTAGTCGATGACCTGGATGACGTCGATGAGCTTGTCGAGCTGTTTGATGATTTGCTCGAGGGTGTGTTCCTTTTCCCGCACGACGATGGTCATGCGGGAAAGCTCGGGGTCATGCGAAGGGCCGACGTTGAGGGTGTGGATGTTATAGCCGCGACCGCTGAACATGCCAGCGACACGCGCAAGGACGCCGAACTTATTTTCGACGAGGACGGAGAGAGTATGGCGCGGCGCGGAATCCATTGGCTTAGCGGGAAAAATGGGGGCGTATAGTGTTAGTGGGTGCCCGCTAAGGCAATGCCTATTTCGGGGCAGCGAGAACCGGGCCACCGGAAGGACGTTGGGCGCGGAGTTTTTTGACCGCCCCGATGAGGCTGCACGTGGCGTGGTCGATGTCCTCCATCGAGGTGAAGCGCGAGAGCGAGAGCCGCAAGGTCGAGCGGGCCTGGGCCGTCGTCAGCCCCATGGCCGTGAGGACGGGGCTGGGGCGGAGGGAGCCGGTGTGGCAGGCGGACCCGGCGGAACAGCAGACGCCGGCGCGGTCGAGCACGACGAGCAGCCCCTCGGCATCGGTCCCGTCGAAGCGCAGGCTCGCGGTATTGGGCACCCGGTGCTCGGCCGAGCCATTGAGGTGGACTCCGTCGAGGGCCGCACGGAGCTCGGATTCGAGCCGGTCGCGCAGCGCTGCGACGGATCGGTGATCCTGCCTGGCGGCGGCGGCGGCCGCGGCGCCGAGCGCGACGACGCCGGCGACGTTCTCGGTACCCGAGCGCCGCGCCGACTCCTGGCCGCCGCCTTCGAGAAGCGGGCGAAAACGGACGTCGGGCCGAACGTAGAGGGCACCGACGCCTTTGGGCGCGTGAAACTTGTGCCCGGAAAAAGCGGCGTAGTGGACTTTCGTCTTCGGGAGGTCCAGATCGATTTTGCCGGCCGCTTGGACGGAGTCGGTGTGGAAGAGGACGCCGAGTGAGTCCGCGATGGCCGCGGCTTCGGGAACCGGTTGGATGACGCCGGTTTCGTTGTTCGCCCACATGAGGGAAACCAGGGCGGTCTCGCCCGGCCGGATGGCGGCTCGGAGGTCTTCGAGGTCGATCCGGCCGTCGGCGCCGACGGCCAAGATGGTAAGATCGTAGCCTTCCCGATCCCGCAGATGCTCCATGGGGACGAGCACCGCCGGGTGCTCGGTGGCGCAGGTGACGAGGTGGCGGCGCTCCGGGTAGCAGCGGATGGCGGAGTGGATCGCCGTGTTGTCCGACTCGGTTCCGCCGGAGGTGAAGACGATGGAGTCGGGCTCGCAGCTGAGCAGGTCGGCGACCTGCGCCCGGGCGTGGGCCACCGCCTGCCCCGTCGCCCGTGCCGCCGCATAGGCTCCCGAAGGGTTGGCGAAACCCTCGCGCAAAAACGGCAGCATCGCCTCGAGGGCATCCGGATCGACGGGTGTGGTGGCATTGTTGTCCAGGTAGATCATGGCAGGTCGGTCAGTCGAAAGGTGGGGTGCGCCGAAGGGCGGTGCAAGCGCTCCCCGACGATCGCGCCCTTGCATCGCATCGCACCCGCCGCATGCTTCGGCGAATGCGGATGGAACGGCGCAGACTCGTTTTTTTTCTCCTTTTCGCGATCGCGGCACCGGTTCTTTTCTGGGGTCTCCTCGCTGCTGCCCGGGTCGTGCCCCCACCAGGCGGACACGCGTTCAACCTCTCGGATCGCATCGTGACTTTGGACATCGCGGGGGAGCCCGGTGCTCCCGAGGTCGTCTTCGATCACGCGGATGGCGGGTCCGGGACTTCCCTCGGGGCAATTGAGTTTCTTGAGGAGGTGCGCCGCCGCCAAGAGGGGAATCGGGGGTGGCGCCGCCTTTTCAGCCTCCTGGACATCACGAGCTGGACGAGCCTGCTCTGGGTGCTTTTCGGCCTGGCAGGTCAGGCGCTCTTCATGGGGCGGATGCTGGTGCAGTGGCTGGCGAGCGAGCGAGCGCGCGCCTCCGTGGTTCCCCCGGCCTTCTGGTGGCTCAGTCTCGTGGGATCGACCATGCTCATGGTCTATTTCGTCTGGCGCATCGAGATCGTCGGATTCATCGGACAATCGACCGGCTGGTTCATCTACCTCCGCAACCTCTGGTTCATCTATCGGAAGCGGGAGAGTTGAGCGGGCCTACTGGGCGCTGACCTCGAACGCCGCCGCGCCCACCTCCACCATCCCGAGCGCCTCGCCGACCAGAAAAAGCGATCCGGTGACCAGCTGGCGCTCCGGGTAGGAAGCGGCCAGCGCCAGCGCGCCTTTCAATGAGCCGGCGTACTCCGAGGGAGGGGACGCCCGCAGGGTGGAAGGATCGACCGACCTCGGTGACTCCGGGCGGGTGAAAATGAAGCGTTCGGCGACCGGCTCGAGGATGGCCAGCACTTCCGCCACCGCCTTGTCCCTGAGCGCGCCGAAGACGATCGTCGCGCGCTCGCCTCCGTAGGCCTCCTGCCACGTCGCGACCAGGGCCCTGGCGGCTGCCGGGTTGTGGGCCCCGTCGAGAACCATCCTCCCGCCGTCGACCCGCTGGAAGCGCCCGGGCCAGGCGGCGGCGGCGAGACCGGCGCGGATCACTCTCTCCGAGAGCGCCACTCCCGCCGCCTCGAGGGCGGCGACCGCGAGGGCGGCGTTCGATCGCTGGTGGGGGCCCGCGAGGCCGAGCGTCCAGCCATCAGGGACCGGTCGGGAAACGACGGCTACCCGATCGGGCACCGCAATCTCGGGCGGCTGGGGCGCGGAGACCGCAGGGACGCCCGGCTTGAGAATCCCGAATTTTTCGGCGGCGATCGCGACGATGGTTTCGCCGAGCCACCGCTGGTGGTCGAGGGCGATCGGCGTGAGCACCGCGACCGCCGGGGAGACGATGTTGGTGGCATCGAGCCGCCCCCCCATCCCGGTCTCGAGCAAGACAATTTCGGTCTCGAGCAACTGGAAATACCGGAGCGCCAGGGCGGTGGTGATCTCGAAAAATGTCGGGTGCGGATCCCAGCCGGTGACCGTCTCCCTGATCTGGGCCAGGATCTCCGCCGCCCGGGACTCGGGGATCAGCTCGTCATCCACGCGGATGCGCTCCGCAAACGAGACGAGGTGTGGGCTGGTGAACAGTCCGGTCCGGTAGCCGGCGGCCCGCGCGACCGAGGCGGCGAAAGCGCAGGTCGACCCCTTACCGTTGGTTCCCGCCACGTGGATAAAGCGCGGGCGCGCGACGTCGATTTCTAGGGATCGGCAGAGCCGGCCCATGCTCTCGAGGCCTAGCTTGATGCCGAAGAGCTGGGTTCCGTAGAGCCAGGCGAGGGCCTGCGGATAGTCCATCGTGCGCGCCTCGGGATCAGGCTGCAGAAGCCGCCGCCGACTTTTTCCCGGCGCTGCTGGCTTTGACGCTCGCAGGCGGCATCATGAACCCGAGCAGGCGGCCGAGTTGGAGGCGCATCTCCTTGCGCTCGACGATGCGATCGACCAGTCCGTGTTCCAGCATGAATTCCGCCGTCTGGAACCCGGGGGGCAGATCCTGGTGGGTCGTCTCCTTGACCACGCGCGGTCCGGCGAAACCGATCATGCAGCGGGGCTCGGCCAAGATGACGTCCCCGACCGTGGCGAACGAGGCCGTGACACCACCCGTCGTGGGGTGGGTGAGTACGGAGATAAACGGCAGCCCGGCGTCGCTGTGCAGCGCCAGCGCCCCGCAGGTCTTGGCCATCTGCATCAGGCTGAGAATCCCCTCGTGCATGCGGGCACCACCCGAGGCGGAAAAGAGGATCACTGCACGCTTCTCTTTCGTTCCCAGCTCGATCGCCCGCGTGAGCTTCTCACCCACCACCGAGCCCATGCTCGCTCCAAGAAAACGGAAATCCATCACCCCGAGGGCGACGGGATGCTCGTTGATCGTCGCCCGCCCACTGACCACTGCCTCGCCAAGCCCGGTCTTCTCCCGGTATTTTTCCACCTTCTCGGTGTAGTCCTTGAATTTGAGCGGGTTTGTCGTGCGCAGCTCCACGTCCGTCTCCTCGAAAGAATCAGGGTCGACGATCGACGCGATGCGATCCGGGGCGGAAAGGAGGTTGTAGTGGTCGCACTTCGGGCAGACCCGGAGGTTTTCGTTCAGCTCGAGCTCGTGGACGACGTTGCCGCAGCCGGGGCACTTGTGCCAGAGTCCCTCCGGCATGTCTTTCTTTTTCTCGCCGAGGAACCGGAGGGAGCGCTTCTTAAAAAACGACATGGAGCAATAGAGTTGGCGATTGGGGCGTCGGCAACCGGTAGGTATTCAACCCCGGGCCAATGTGATAACTGCAACCTTCTCCGCTCCCGCATCCTCTGTCAATGCCCGCGCGCAGGCCGCCGTGGTCGATCCCGTGGTGAATA
>CAZKYJ010000414.1:0-5264 GCA_964556355.1 uncultured Verrucomicrobiales bacterium
GGTGGTCCCGGTATTTCGGGTTCCGATCTCCGTGGTGAAAGCGGGCGAGAAACTGGCCGGCGACGGCGGGTGGACGCACCGCCTAAAGTTGGATGCGGGCGAGGTTCGCCGATTCTTCTTCGCCGTACCCACGGGGGCGACCTGGGCCGAGCTGACCATCGACGGTTCCGCCAGCGACCGTCCCCGGCGCCTTTCGCTACAGGCACAGCATGTCGTCGGCAACGAGTCTTATCGCAATGTGGGGTCGCAGTTCTACGTGACGCCGGATCCTGCCGACGCGCCCGAACGCCGGGCATTTTCGGTGTATGCGGGCAAGACGCTCGAGCTTTGCCTCGCCCAGTACTGGTCGGTTTTGGGTAGCGGAGAGTTCGAGCTCACCCTGAGCTTCCACGGTCTCGATACCGAGGTCGGAGAGACCGGGGTGTACTCCCAGGGGGACGGGGCCAAGCAGGTCCGTGTCGCGGCGGCGGTGCGGTCCGAGGCGATTGCTCCCAGCGCGAGCTTCAGCGCCGCACGGCGGTCGCTGGTGGCGGAGTCGGCTGAGATCCGCCCGTTGGAAGGCGAGCGGGACCGCCTCGAGGACGCCGAGTTGATTCACGAGCTCGTGTTGCAGTACGCCTTCGATCTCACCGAGCCGTCTTCGGTGCGACCGGTCGTGGCGGCGCTGAACGACCGGCTCTACGAATCCGAGTTCAATGGCCAGCTCGCCATGGTTTTCGACGGGAACAAGATGCGGGTCGCGGTGGACGACACCTACCCGGAGTTCTTTGACCTGGAGGCCGGCAAGCATGTGATCCGGCTCCAGCTACGGCACACGAGCCGGAAGTTGCTGGAGGAACTCAAGACCCTGAGCCTCGTGCTGGAGCGGCGGCTCGCGAAATCGGCGGAGGCCAAGGTCTACGCCCAGTTCGACGCCGCCCTCACCGACGGCCAGGCCTTTGCGTCGAAGCGGCTCGGCCCCGGCGACCGGGCCGAGGTCTTCGTCGGGGAGCCGGACGCGCCGGGTGGCCTCGCCGCGGGTGACACCCTCGTCGGGGAACTCGTCTGGGTGCAGGAGTCGCCGGCAGGGGCGCTGGCACGGATGCCACTCACCTACCTCTATCACGGGCGCGCCTTCAAGGAGGAGGACGGTGACGAGAAAGATGTCGCCCCCGAGGAGACGACGGTTCCCGAAGAGATCTACGAATCCACGGTCGGGCTGCTGGAAAAGTATCTCGCTGACAAAAAGTTTGATCGTTTCGACGAGCTCGCCGCCTTCCTGGCGGAGTCCGAACCCGCCGATTCTCGGGTGCGGGAACGCGTTCTCAAAAGGTGGCTCGCCGACCGGGCGGAGGATGGGGCACTGAATTCACCGGAAGAACTCGCTGCCGCCGCCGCCGGGGCCATCGAGCAGATCGACGCCGCCGCGCTGACGGCCTACTTCGGGCGTCGCCATCAACCGGAGACCGCGGAGGAGAAGCGCGTGGCAAAAGAGAGGGGCGAGCAGCGAGATCTTCTGGCGCTGGCACTTTCTGCACAGGTCCAAGCGTTTGCCCAAACGGCGCAGACGGACGCGATGGCCGCCGCTTGGGATGCGCTGCAGAGCTGGGTCGATGTGACCGAGGGCGACACCTATCGGCCCGCCCGTCTCGCGGCGGCCCGCGCCCGTGGAGAGCTCGGGGAGCAGCTGGTCGTGCTCGGCGATGTGACCGGCGAAAGCGGTGCCAAGAAGAGCGACTACGAGGCGAGGATCGCCGTCCTCCGCGAACTCGGATGGGAGCATCTCGCCGACGCCGAGGCGGCATGGCTGCTCCGGCGGTTCCCGGGGAGCTATGCGCCGTTCTAGGTGGATGCTGCCGGGCTGTCCGGTATCGTTCTCGCCGAAGCCCGGTAGGGAGCGCGAGGCCTGCCACGAAAACGAGCACGCCTGCCCAGAGTGGCTCGGAACTGCTGGCGGTATCGGCGCGGAGTCCGGAGCGATCCCCGGGGTCACCGGGGCTAGGTTCGCGCGGCGGCGTAGCGGGCGAGCCCGGCGCGGATCGAGGGGAGCGCGATGGAGGCCGGGGCGATCTTCCGCGGATCGGCGAACTCGAGCGCGGTGATTTCGTCGCGGTCGACGATGGCGGGCACCGCACCGATACTCGCCCGATAGAAGAAGTCGGTGGTGTGGTAGAGGACCTCCCGGTAGGGATACGTGTTGGGGAGGGAGAAGAGGTAGTGGAAGGCGGATTCTGGGAGCGTCAGGCCCAGTTCTTCATCGAGCTCGCGGGCGAGGGCGCGCTCGGCCGATTCGCCGTTGTCGACGAAGCCACCGGGGAGGTCGAGGAGCCCGGTGCCGGGGTCGCGGGCGCGCCGGGTGAGGAGGATGGTGTCGCCCAGCTCCAGGACCGCGACGACGGCGGCGGCGCTATTCTGGTAGAAGTGCCATCCGCAGGCGGGGCAGGTGAAGAGCTTTTCGCCGTCGAACCGGACACCCGGTTGGCCGCAGCGGCCGCAGTGATCGATGGGCTGACGCACCGGCACGGGGATCACATGCGCTCGGTGACGCGGATGCCGAGGAGTTCGAGCCCCTGGGCGAGGACGCGGGAGGCGGTGTCGCAGAGGACGAGGCGGGTGGCGCGGGTGGCGCCCTCGCTGCGCAGGACCGGACAGGCCTCGTAGAACGAGTGGAAGCCGCGGGCGAGCTCGAGCAGGTAGAGCGCAAGGACGTTGGGGCGGAAATCGTTGAGCACTTCGGGCACCACCTCGCCGAACTGGGAGAGCTTGAGGGCAAGCGAGAGTTCCTGGGGGTCCTCGAGCACGATCTGGGCGGCGGCGTCCTGCAGATCGAATGGTTCGCCGAGCTTGCGGAAAATGGCGCGGATGCGGACGTAGGAATTCTGCAGGTAGGGGGCGGTGGCTCCGTTGAGGGCGAGCATTTTGTCCCAGTCGAAGACGTAGTTGGTCATGCGGTGCTGCGAGAGCTCGGCATACTTAACCGACCCGATGCCGATGGTCTCGGCGATGGAGGCTTTCTCGTCCTCGGGGAGGTCGGGGTTCTTCTCATCGACGATGGCACGGGCGCGGACGATGGCCTCGTCGAGGACGTCGGTCAGGCCGACGTTGTCACCGGAGCGGGTGCGCATCAGCTTGCGGTCCTTGCCGAGGATGCTGCCGTGGGCGACGTGGACGCAGTTCGCTTTTTGGCCACGGAGCTTCGCCGCGGCGAAAAGCTGCTGGAAGTGGAGCGACTGGGGATCGCCGACGATGTACCAGATGTCATCGGCGCCCCAGACGGTGAGCCGGTGGTCGATGGTGGCCAGGTCGGTGGTGGCGTAGAGGAACCCTCCATCCGCTTTCCGGATGAGGAACGGCTTGTCGGCGAGGTCGGATTTCTCGGGGAAAAAAATGCAGATGGCGCCGTCTGACTCTTTTGCGACGCCGGTCTCGATGAGCTCTTCGACGAGCGGTGCGAGGCGGTCGTTGTAGGCGGACTCGCCGAGGTAGTGGTCGAAGCGGATGTCGAGCTGGGCGTAAATCTGGCGGAGGCTCTCCAGGGAGAGGGCGACGGCGCGCTTCCAGATGGCGAGGTTCTCGTCGTCGCCGGCCTGGAGTTTGACGAGCTCGTCCTTGCAGGCCTCGCGGAAGGCGGGGATGGCTTTGGCCTTCGCGTTGACCTCGCGATAGACGCGGACGAGTTCGACGATCGGGCTGGCGGCGAGGGCATCCTGCCGCACGTAGTGCTTCCAGCCGAAGAGGATCATGCCGAATTGCGTGCCCCAGTCGCCGATGTGGTTGTCCGTGATGACGTGGTGGCCGAGGTAGCGGGCGACGCGCGCGAGCGAGTCTCCAATGATGGTCGAGCGCAGGTGGCCGACGTGCATCGGCTTGGCGATGTTGGGCGCGGAGAAGTCGATGACGATGCGATGGGGGTCGGCCACGGGGGCGACGCCCAGTCTGGGGTCGGCGGCGACGGCGGCGAGGCGGGCCTCGAGCGCGGCGTCCTTGATCCGGAAATTGAGGAACCCGGGGCCGGCGACCTCGGGTTTATCGAACGTCGCGTCCGCCTCGAGGACATCGGCGAGACGCTGGGCGATGAGGCGGGGGTTCTCTTTTTGTTGCTTGCCGAGCACCATTGCTGCATTGGCCTGGTAGTGGCCGAAGCGGGCATCGGTGGCGTTGGTGACGGAGGCGACGTCGGTCGGGAGATCGAGCGTGTCGAGCGCGTCGGCAAGGCGGGAGACGAGAAGCTGTGGGAATGACTGCATCGAAAGGATGGCGGCGGAAGGATGAAGGATAAAGGTAAGAAAACAGGCAGCCGCAGTGGCATTGCCCCGGGGACGGGGGCGGCGATCCTAGTTGCGGGGAGCGCGGCGCGCAAGGATGTCCAAGATCTCGGCCGAGTCGGCAGCCGCGCCGAGCTGCTCGCGGATCTCGCCGTTGTTGAGCATCTTGGCGATGGCGGCGAGGGTGCGGAGGTGGAGATGGTACTGGTCGCGGGGAACGATGAAAAGGACGATGAAGCGGACGGGGGCGTTGTCGATGGCATCGAAGTCGATCCCTTGCGCGGAACGGCCGAAGATGGCGATGACCTCTTTGGTCAGATCGGAGAATGCGTGGGGGATCGCCACCCCGTGGCCGATGCCGGTGCTCGTCTTCTCTTCGCGCTCGCGAAGCGATTCGAGCACGGCCGCCGCGGTCTCGCCCTGCAGGCGGTCCCGGGCGGCGAGATGCTCGACGAGTTCGACGATGGCGGGCCAATGTTCCGTGGCCCCCATCGAGGGAATGATTTGTTCTTCGTTTAGGAGACTGGCCAAGTTCATGGAGAGTCGGCTCGCGTTCCCGATCCAGGAGGGACAGGCGGTGCGGCTGCGAAGGTGTAGCGACGGGCAGCGCCATGCGCAAGGGCGAATTCTACACCGCTGGAAGGGGCGCAAACCCCCTAGCGAACGATGCCGAACTCGACGCGGCGGTTGGCGGAGTCGTTGCCCGGGTCGGCGGGCATATCCTCGCCGAACGAGACCGTCTGGATGCGCTGGGGGGCGATACCGAGGCCGATCAGGGCGTCCCTCGTGGCGAGGGCGCGGCGCTCCCCGAGGATGCGGTTGTACTCGTCGGTGCCGACGCTATCGGTGAACCCCGCGACAAGAACGTTGTCCGAGGAGCCGCTGAGGTAGGAGGCGACCGCGTCGACTTTGGGCGCCTCGGCCCCGGTGATCCTGAAGCTGTCGAAGGCGAAGTAGACCGGGCTGAACTGGCTCTTGTTGACATTGCCAGGCCCGGCGCCAAAAAACGACACATTCTCG
>CAZKYJ010000415.1:0-5258 GCA_964556355.1 uncultured Verrucomicrobiales bacterium
GGATTCCCCGGATTCGACGGACTTGATGAGCGCGGGAGCCCCGTTGGGGTCGTTCTGGAGGTCGCCGTCGAGGAGGAGGATGATGTCACCTTCGGCCGCGTGGATCCCGGCGTACATGGCGGCGGACTGCCCGGTGTTCGTCTCGAACTGCAGGACGCGGATCCCCGGGCGGGAGGGGATGTTCGGCACCGTCTGGTCGGTGCTGCCATCGTCCACCAGGACGAGCTCGTAGTCGTAGCCGGCGAAGACCTGGTCGATTTCCGCGACCATGGGGGCGACGTTATCTTCCTCGTTGTAAAGGGGGATGACAATGCTGAGTTTCAAGGCGGTACCTGGTGGGCGGTAGGATGTTACAAGGGCAAGCCGTGGTAATCGAAGCAAGCGAAAACCTTGATCGTCCGGAGGACTTCACCGCGCCGCATGATGTCGATGACCGCGGTCGGCTGGTGCTCGGCGAAGGTTTTGCCGATGACGGACGGTGCCCCCTCCCGCTCGGCCTCGTCGGTGATGAAGAGCGCGGTCTTGCCGAGGAAGGGCGAGGTGCCGCGTTCCCGGCCGTCCTCCGGCTCGCCGTCGAAGCGGAGGCCATCGTAGCGGGGCCAGAACGAGAACTGGTTTTGGGGGAGCGGGTTTTCCAGGCAGTGGACGGGAGGGTAGGCGCTGTCCGGGCGGATGATCGGAACGTCCTCCGGGAGGTAGAAGCTGAGCAGCGCGGCGGTCTGGTACTTGTTGCCGATGAGGAAGACCGGCTCGCCGAGATCTTCGGCGGCATTGCGCACCACCCCTTCGATGGCGGTGGCGGTCTCCTGCCATCCGAGGATGCGCTTCGTCGGGTCTTTCGGATACGGCCAGGGGATGCCCACGCGGCGCACGAGGTCCGTGTTCATCATGATGGCGCTGAGGATGGCCGCGCTCCAGATGGCGAAGTTGCGCACCACCGTCTTCCAGCGGCGCGCCACCGCCGCGTTCTGCCAGTGGTAGGCCAGCAGGACCCCCACGCCGATGAAGCCCGGCGCCGTCCAGTTGACCTCCCCCGCGTCGCGCCAGCTCAGCAGGAAGTAGAGGACGATGATCGGGAGGCTGAAGGCCACGATGAAGGCCTGCGCGTTGTCCTTGAAGAACTGCCGGGTGGCGACGACCAGCGCCCAGACGAGCCCGACGAAGAAGAGCGGCGAGTAGACCCCGAGGTGCATCCCGATGTACTCGCCGAACTCCGCCGGGCTGATACCGGTCGATTCGTCGAGCCTCCCGCGCTCGCCGAGGTGGGTCACGGTGATCCAGCCGTGCTGCGCGTTCCAGACGATCACCGGGATCGTGCAGAGGATGAACACGCCGAGAAGCAGGTAGAGCCCCGGGCGCCGGAACTGCCCGCGCCACCGCCGGCGCAGCGCGAAGAGGAGGACGATGGACAGCAGCTCCAGGGCGTTCGTGTACTTGCAGAGGAAGCCGAGTCCGATGATCAATCCGGTGAGCGGCCAAAATAGGTTGGCGGGGTTCCCGCGGTTGAGCGCCTCCCAGAGGGTGACCATCGCCGCGACCCAGAAAAACACCGAGAGCGGGTCGATGTTCATGATGAGCGAGCCCGCGTTGAAGATCGGCGTGAGGTTGAGGAGCAGCACCGACCACGCGGCCGTGCGCACGTCGAAGAGGCGTTGGGCAAGCCGGAAAATCAGGAGGCTGGTGCCCAGCGCCAGCAGGGGGGCGAAAATGCGGACGCCGAAGGTGTTCTTCCCGAAGATCGTCGTCCCGATCTTCGTGACCACCGCGATGCCCGGCCCCTTGCTGTAGTAGGACGGTGCCAGGTGCTCGCCCTCGCCCCACATCGTGTAGTAGGCCTCGTCCGGCGAGATCTCGTTCATCCCGACGAGGATCAGCCGAAGGACGGTCAGGGCGATGAGTCCGGTCAGGACGGTCCGCGGCAGGTCATTCATGCGAACGGCACTGAATACGTTGCGCGCCCGGCGTGTCAAAGGCGGGAAGCGATTGAACATCCGCCGATTTCCGCCATCTATTGCCCCCGTAGCCATGCGCCTCCTCCTCATTCTGACCGCCCTTCTCACCCTTTCGTCCGCCCGGGCCGAACCGAGCGCCCGGGAGATCCAGGCCACCGTCCGCTATTCCTACTCCCTCCAGCACGCCGATCTCAAAGGCATGCTCCAGCGCGGCAGCACCCGCGTCCCGTTCGACATGACGCTGCGCGACGACGCGATCCGCTTCACGTTCGCGGGACCCGAGCAGACGATCGAGCTCCAGCAGGGCGGGGGAGAATCCCAGCTGCTCGAGTCCTTCGAGGGAAAGGCCTTGCAGCCGGTGAGCAACGCCCGCCACGGCGAGTCCGTCCGCGGCACGGACGTCAACTACGAGGACCTGGCCATGCGCTTCCTCTACTGGGACGATGTCGAGCTCGCCGATATCGAGTCCATCGGGGGGCGCAAGGCGTGGAAGCTCCACATCAAGGCGCCGGCCAAGGTCGGCCCCTACTCGCAGGTGCTCATCTGGGTCGATCAGGGCAGTGGGGGGATGCGGAAAATGGAGGGCTACGACTGGACCGGCCACATCGTCAAGCGCTACGAAGTGACCGACGTGCAGAAGATCGGCGATAGCTGGACCCTGGAGAAGATGAACGTCGAGACCTACTCGCCCGAGACCGGCAAGCTCGTCGGCCGCACCTCGCTCTTCCTCAAACCCAAGGGCTGATCCGGTGTAGAGTGTCCGCCCCGTGACTCCCCGCCATCGCCCATTCAGCCCCATCCCGTTCGCGGGCTACGAACACTTCCTCATGCGCGTGCTCTTCGCGCTGGTCGTGTGGCACGTCTTGCAGGGCGCCGTTTACGAGGTCGCCCAGCCGAAGCCCGTCGGGCTGGCCCGCCTCATCGACTTCACCTTTCTCGGCAAGCCCGCCGTCTATTTCTGGTGCAAGGTCGGCGCCGCCGTCTGCCTCGCCGTCTACATCTGGGGGCGGAACCTCGCCCTCGTGCTCCCGCCGCTCTGCGTCCTCGTCCTCGGCTACGGGGCGCTGAAGAACTCGCAGGGCGCCAGCACCCATCACATGCAGGTCGTCGGGATCGTCTTGCTCGTGCAGACGGTCTGGTATGTCTGGCGGGCGGTCTCCGGTCGGCTGCGCATCGACCCGTCCAGCGCGAACTCCCGCCAGGAGGCCCACCGCGCCGCCCCGTGGATCTCGATGCAGGCCATCGCCGCCACCTACGTCGTCACCGCCATCACCAAACTCATCAACTCCGGGGGCAACTGGATCCGCGATGCCAAGTTCTTCCCCCTCCAGCTCGAAAAAGTCCAGCAGAGCGACTACTACAACCGCCTGGAGCACGCCTCGCGCGACGGGCAGTGGTTCGGGGGGATCAACGATGCGCTCACCCGCGTTTTCGTCGAGTCCCCCAACCTCTGCCGTGCCTTCCTCGCCAGCGGGCTCGCCTTGGAGCTTTTCGCCTTCCTCGCGCTCTGGGGGCGGAAATCCGCCGCCGCCTACGGCGTCGCGCTCGTCGTCTTCCACCTGACCATCAGCCGGATCATGGAACTCGACTTCGAACTCAACATGTTCGTCCTCGCCATCTTCTTCGTGAACCTGCCCTACTGGGTGCGCCGCCCGTTCGGAGGCGCGTAGCGCTTGCCTCCACAGCCCCTCGGTCGGCGAGCCTCCGAGCCAAAGCGATGAGAACTCGCCGCAGTCCAAAGAAAGGCGGAGCCTTTCCTCCCACGGAGCGCAGGACGCAGTTCCTTGGACTGCGGTGCCTGGTCACCGCTTTGGCCGGGAGGCTCGCCGATCGAATCCCGCCCCGCCACCGTCCCCTCAGATCTCGAACGCCAGTGCCTCGCCCGCGTTCCCCAAATCCACGACATCTTGGATGCTCCGGCCTTTTAAGAACGCGTCCACCTGCTCCCGGAGATCGGCGAAACAACGGGTGAGCCCGGTCGCCAGCGGCGTGGAATCCCCCAGCGGCGCGAACGGCCCGTCGATCAGGTAGAGCACGTCCGCCAGCGAGATCTGGCTCGCCGGGCGCGTCAGCCGGTAACCGCCCCCCACACCCCGCTTGCTCTCCAGAAGCCCGCCGTTCTTCAAGGCCAGGAGGATCTGCTCGAGAAATTTCACCGGAAATTCGGCGTCGCCGCGGGCGAGTTCCTGGATCGGGACGGGACGCGATCGCCCCACCTGCGCGATCGCCACCAGTGCCCGCAGCGCATACTCCGCCTTTTTCGAAATCCTCACGCGCTAAAGTATACTTTGCCGGTAGGGAATGGAATCAGAAATTCTGGGAAATGATCGTTGGGGCCGGGCGAGGTACCCACTCACCGGGGCGACCACGCGGGAAGTGATCCGCCCGCCCCCCCGGGGTCGATCCGAGGCCTTGGATGCCTCCGGATAGCCTCAGGTCGCCCGCGCGAGTGGCGGGATGAACCTCAAGGACGCTGCCCGCAAAGAAGCTATCGGGAAGCAGGAATACCGCCCGCCTCGCGCCAGGATTGGCAGAGCAAGGCACGTCCGGTAGTGCAGGAGGTGCGAATCTTTCTCAGGCCTCCGTGCGGGCCAAGATTCTGCGAGGGTGGATGCGGATGGAAATGGTGAGAAGAATCAAGCAAGAGATTCCGGCTGCCGCGAGGGTCGCGAGGGGGGCGAAAGCGGGGAGGAGTAAATCCGCAGAAAAGTAGATCCACCGGACCGCCACTAGATAGATACCGCAAAGGCCGAGCAATGACAGCAATCCGAGCAGGCGTCGCGTTTTCATGACCTGATAAAGGCCAAGCGCGACGATCGCCGCAAAGACGATCGAACCGACGTGCCCTCTTTTGGAAACGACTTGGTAAAAATCGCCGTTGAGGGCGGCAGCCAGCGCCGCGACGTGCATCTGCCCCCCAGCAATCGTGCCCGAAGGTATGTCAACGAAGTCTTGGAGGTGAACGGCCGACGCCCCGACAACCACGATCTTGTCGGCAAAGCGACTGCCGCCCCCGTAATCCTGCTCCCAGATGCGGGGCACAAAGATCGAATAGTAGGGGATGGGATCCGCATATTCCTTAGGGAATCGAAGGTAAGGGGGGCTCCCCCAGTCGGGATACCTCGAAGATTCTCCGATCTGCTTCAATATCGCGACAGTGAAGGAATGGAATTCGTCTTCCTGCTCATGGTGGAGGAGCCGGACGTGCGATTCGGGAGCGGTTCGGAGTTTGCCGTCGATGGATGGGTTTGACTGGGCCAAGTTCACGAAGCCGACTCTCGGGTCGAGTGACCCGTCCATAGCGAT
>CAZKYJ010000416.1:0-5242 GCA_964556355.1 uncultured Verrucomicrobiales bacterium
CGCGCAAAAATTTGCCATCATTGGAACGGTCGGCCCGTTGGCCACCATCGTCCTCGCATGGATCTTCCTGGGGGAAAAACTTAACGCCGCGCAGCTTGGCGGCTTTGTGCTCGCACTGGTGGGGGGGCTCGCCGTCAGCTTGCGGAAGCCGCCACCCGGCGGCGGTGGCTCAGAGCGAGACCGAGAACCCCTGCCAGCCCCAGCAGTGCCCGACCCGGTTCCGGCACGGCCACGGCCACGAAGTCGTAGCCGATAAGGTCGAAGAAGCGGATGTCGGCAGGCGAGATGGGAACGACCTCACCCGCCGCCAGAGTGGGATCCATCACCCCGATTCCGAGGTTGTCCTTCCAATGGGATGCCTGCCGGCCGTCACCCATGGCGACGCCGGTCGAATGCAGGATCTCGCTGTCGAGGTCGTCGAAGACGGTGGCCACGCCCGGCCGGAGTTCGCGAGGGGTGTTCGTAAACTCGACGTTGTCGGAGGGGTTGGCCGCCCCTACCTGGGCGAACCGGAATAGATCGCCCGCCAGGAGGAGGCCGGAAGCAAGCCCCTCGTCGAAAGCATCGACGACCGAGCTGAATCCGAGAACGTGCCCGATCTCATGTGCCGCCACCGTCTCGAAATCGGTCCCAATGACCCCGTCGGAATTATCGAAGTCGAAGGTGAAATCGCTATTAAATTCGATGGTTCCATCGGGGCCGACTGGCACGCCAAACCCGAGGGCTTTGGCATTGGCTTTCGTGGCGCCGAGCTGGATCATCCCGCCGCTTGCCGCCAGCATCGTGCCGGGAAGCAGGGTCGCCGAAAACTCTGCCAATGTGGGAAGCGATGCCACCACTCCATCGTCCGCTTCCCCGGCCGCATCGACCACCATCTGGTTGCGGATCACGGAGAAGTCGGCGGCCACCAGCGCGGACGATGCCTGCCCGATCGTGCCGCTCATCCCCATGCCGAAACTCCGGACGTTGGCATCGATGTCCACGGTGATGGCGTCGGTGAACAGCGACTCCCACTGGGCTGCCGCGCGGCTGAAAGCGGCGAGGGCCGGTCCGTTCGCTGCGAGTTCGGCGCCGGGGTTGATGACGATCGTCAGCGCCTCGCCCGACGGCACCAAAACGGATGACATGAGAGCGCACGCAGCGACGGATTTCGCATTCATTCTGAAAGCTTTATACTTTCTAGAATCAAATTACAATCAATATCTCGCGGGCCGACCATTTTCGTAGGCGGGCAAGTTTCCCATCTTGTTGTCCCCCGAATCGCGGGCTATCGTCAACGGCCTGCTCGGGCACCCCATCCCCCATGAAAATCCCCCCAAGCCTCTGCGGTGGTGTCGCCACCGTCTGCCTCCTCTTTGCGTCTGCTGCCTCCGCCCAGACCAACGAGGTCCTCATCGCTGAGTTCATGGCATCGAACGACTCGACGCTCGCCGACGAAGACGGCGAATTCCCCGACTGGATCGAACTCTACAACAACACCGCCAGCCCCGTCGATCTCACCGGATGGCATCTCACGGACGATCCGGCGGCCCTGACCAAGTGGACGTTCCCGGCGCGCACCCTCGACCCGCGCCGCACGCTTATTGTCTTCGCCTCGGAGAAGAACCGCACGCTAACCGCCGAACTGCACACGAATTTCAGACTCGCCGCCTCGGGTGAGTACCTCGCCCTGGTCAAACCGGACGGCACCACCGTTTCCCACGCCTACGCGCCGATGTTCCCGCAACAGGTGAGCGATGTCTCCTACGGGGTTTCCATGGTCACCGTCTCGGAGGCGCTCGCGCTCCAAGGCGCCGCTTCCCGCTACCTCGTTCCATCGGACGACTCGTTGGGCAGCACCTGGACGGCCGCCGGATTTGATGATAGCTCGTGGGCGGCCGCGTCCACCGGGATCGGTTTCGACGGCACCGGCGTCCTCGCCCCGCTGATCGGGACCGACATCGGCGCAGCGATGCAGTCCGTCAACCCCGGAGCCTACCTGCGCGTTCCGTTCGCCCCCTCCGCCGCCATCCTCCCTATCGACGACCTCCGGCTCGACCTCCGCTACGACGACGGTGCCGTGACCTACCTCAATGGCGTCCCGATCGCGTCCGCCAATGCGCCCGCCGCGCCGGGCTTCAATGCCACCGCGCTGTCCGGCGGCGAAGGGTTCACGGTCGATGAGTTCGCGCTCCCGGAACCCGGGTTCGCCCTCGTCAATGTCGGCGGCCCGGCCGCGACCATCCTCGGGATTCCCACCTTTACCTCCCAGTTCATGCGGCTCATCTACAACGGCGTCGGGAGCAACAACAACCGCCTCCACTTCGACCGGATTTCGCCCGGCGCCCCGTCGAGCTACACGCTGTCATTCGACTTCCGCATGAACGGCACCGCCGACGGGTTCTCCGCGCTCTTCCTGCCCACCTCAACGTTCGGCACAACCACGGCCGGGAACACCGCGAACCCCAGTCCGGCAGAGAAACCGAACGTCGCCGGGGCGCTTGGCATCGGCTTCGACATCTTCCCCAACACCGACGAGGTCAGCATCCACTACAACAACGCCCAGGTCGCCATCAGCGACCTCGCCGGCACCATCGACCTCAACAACAACCGCATCCACCGTGCGGAGATTTCGGTCGCCCCCCGGGCGCTCGGCGGCTCCGAGGTCACCGTGAACGTCTTCCCGGGAAACGACACCGACCCGGTCACCTTCTTCGACCGCGTGGCCATCCCCACGCTGAACCCCTACGAGTTCCGGCTCCAGTTCACCGGGCGCACCGGCGGCCAGACCACCGACGTCGACCTCGACAACATCGAGCTCGCCACCGGTGGTGGCCCTCCCGCCACCGTCCAAGATTTCGACGGTAACGGCGCCTCCTTCGCCATCGTCAACGTCAGCGCGACCCCCGCTGCCATCCAGCCCGCCGAGGTGGCCAGCGGCAGCGATCCGTTCGTCCGCCTCGCTTATAATGGGACGGGCAACACGCGAAACACCATCCACTTCGACCGCGCCATCACCGGGGCACCGGCCCGCCTCGTGGCCGAGTTCGACTTCCGCATGAACGGCACCGCCGACGGCTTCGGCTTCCTCCTCCTGCCGACCTCGGCATACGGCACGGACACCACCACCGCCCCCCCGGTAACGAGCGAGGAACCCAACGTCGGGGCTACTTTCGCCGTCGGCTTCGATATTCACCCGGCCGGCTCCACCGACGAGATCAGCCTCCACTTCGGGACGACCCGCGCGGAAGCGAATCTCTTCGGTCAGGCCGATATCAATTCGGGCCAGTGGCACCGCGCCCGTATTGAGATCGGTCCGGCGGCCGGCTCCGGCAGCCTCGTCAGCGTGAGCGTGACCCCCGATGTCCGCGGCAACCCCGGCGCGCCCGTCGTCTTCCACGACAACGTCGCCATCCCGGACCTCCAGCCCTACGAGTCCCGCATCCAGTTCAGCTCCCGCACCGGCGGCCTGACCACCGATGTCGATATCGACCGGATTTCCGTCGTCCCCGGCACGGGCGACGGCGCAGCGTTCCTCTCCCTCGCGCTGCCGGACCAGACCGACCTCGTCACCGCCGGCACGAACATCCTCGCCGTCCACGGGCTCAACGCCAGCGCCGACGACGTCGATTTCCTCGCCCTCCCGGAACTGACCGCCATCCACATCGACAGCGTCGATCCCTCGACCAGCGCCTACTACACGGTCGCCAGCCCGGGAAGCCCGAACAGCGAGGGCTCGACGACCATCGCGCTACCGGTCGATGTCTCCCCGCCCGCCGCCACCTTCGGCACCACCCAGATCGTCAGCCTTTCGACGCCCACCCCGAATGCCACCATCCGCTACACCCTTGACGGCAGCGCGCCCGATGCCGGCTCCCCCGAGTACACGATGCCCCTCTCCCTGAGCAGCTCGGCGACCGTGCGCGCTCGCGCCTTCGCCCCCGATACCGTCCCCGGACCGGTCACCAGTGGCGTCTTCTTCCGCCTGGACTCCGCGACGCAGGCCTTCAGTTCGGATCTCCCGGTCATCGTCATCGACAACTTCAACGGCGGCGACCCTCCGGATCCCAACGCCGCCGGCACCTTCCAGGCGGCGGCCATCGCGTTCTTCGAACCCGACCCGGCGACCGGCCGCACCGTCCTCACCGGGACACCGAGCCTCGCTAATCGGCTGGGTATCCGCCGCCGGGGATCGTCCACCCTCGGCCAGCCGAAACCGAACCTCCGCATGGAGTTCTGGGACGAGTCCAACGAGGACCGTCGGCTCTCCCCCCTCGGCCTCCCCGCCGATGGTGACTGGATTCTCTACGCCCCCTACAACTTCGACCGCGCCTTCCTCCGCAACGCCTTCGTCTATTCGCTCGCCGATACCTTTGGCCTTGAAAACGTGCGCACCCGCTTCGTCGAGGTCTTCTTCAACAACAACGGCAGCGCCATCGACACCACGACCGACTACCACGGCATCTACGTCTTCATGGAACGGATCGAAGTCGGCAACGACCGCCTCGACATCGCCGACCTCGACGCCGCCGATATCTCCGGCGACGACCTCACCGGCGGCTACCTCTGGAAAATCGACCGCACCGGCCCCGGCGAGAGCGCCTTTTCCGCCGGCGGCCAAGGCTCCCAGGTCTTCGTCGAACCCGACGAGTTCGTGATCCAGCCGGAGCAGCGCAGCTACCTCATCGGCTACATCAACGATTTCGGCACGGCCCTGAATGGTGGCAACTTCGCCGACCCCACCCTCGGCTACGCCAATTTCATCGACGTCCCCTCGTTCGTCGACAACCACATCCTCAACGTCTACGCCTACAACGTCGACGCATTCCGCTTGAGCAACTACCTTTTCAAGGACCGCCTCGGCAAGATCCACGAAGGTCCCGTTTGGGATTACGACCGCTCGCTCGAATCCTACGACAACCGCGATGACAACCCCCAGGAGTGGGGCACCACCGGCGGCCAAGACTTTTTCATGTATGGCTGGTACAACCGCCTCTTCGACGATCCGAACTTCTCCCAAGCCTGGATCGACCGGTGGGCGGAACTCCGCGACGGCCCGATCTCCGCTGCGGGCTCGACCGCGCTGTTGAGTTCGATGGAGGCCGAGCTGACCGAGGCGGCCCCTCGCAACTACGCCCGCTGGGGCGGGGTCCCTCCGAACAACGGCGGAAACCTCACCGGCGAGGTCAACAATATCGAGACCTGGCTGGCCAGCCGCACCACATGGATCGACGGCAACCTCGTCGATCGCCCCGCCACCCTC
>CAZKYJ010000417.1:0-5233 GCA_964556355.1 uncultured Verrucomicrobiales bacterium
ACCCTCAAAATTCGAATCCAACTACTACCAAAACCAAACCACTCGTGGTTCAAATATCAGTTGCACCTCACCCCAGCTACTTGTGACGCTTGGCTTCGGAGATCTTCATGCCTCCGCATTCCGACTTCCAGCGATCGAAGGTCTGCTCGCTGATGCGGTGCGTGCGAACGATGTCTGCTGTGGGGAGGCCGGCTTCGGCCTCCTTCAGGATCTTGATGATCTGCTCTTCGGTGTAGTGCTTTCGCTTCATTCGGTTCTTCGGGCTGTAGCACGACAACCGGAAAAACTCGCATTCAAACCACTTCAGTTTCTCGGAGGCACCTCAATTGGAAATTCGAAAGCTCCCCAACAGAAACGTGTGGGCGAGCAGTGGGCGGCCGGAAGTGTTCAAGATCGAATTCCCGATCTAGCGGCTACGAGGGTATGTCCTGACTTGCCGATACGCGAAAAAACGCCCCCTCTAAATTGATGTTCCGCGAAATTACCAACGTTGTTGATTGCGCCATCAAAACGGCTTGGACCCTCCAGGTTATTAGGTCGTTGGATATTTCCAGGACATACCAGTTGCCGGGATAGGTGGGCACGGTCAAGACAATAGGGTTCACCCCTTCCGTTCGCTCGATCTTCAGCGATGGATAGATGGAAGCATCGTTGGCAGGCGTGCCGAACAAGAACTCGTGGAGATTCGTGTATCCGTCCCTGTCCAAATCGAGGCCAGCGTCATCGGCCTCCGGGTCGAGGCCGGTGAGAATCTCATACACATTTGGAATTCCGTCGAAATCGGTATCGAACGGGTTCTCGCCAACTATCAATTCGTAGTCAAATGAACTGACGAACAACCCTCCGTTGGAGGAGTTGGCTGACCACGTCAGGCGGCGATTGTAGACGCCGGGCTCCGTTGGAGCTATGAAAGAATGGCAATGAACGAACGACCTGTTCGCCTGAAGATTGAAGTCGGCATCATAGACAACTCCCAACGCAGAATCGACCCCACGGTGATCGCGAAGTGAATGGATGCTGCTCGTGTTGGAGATAACGAAAACCAGCCTGGTCGAATCTCCAGCGTAGGCATTGACGACCCCCTTAAACAGTCCCAGCCCGGAGCAACTGATCTCGCGTGCAGAAGCCCCTTGTGCTGAAACGGTGAAATGAGCGTCCGCCATGCCTCCTCCCGCACACATCATCGCCGCTCCGAGCACGTATGACCGAAACACCCTCATTCTGCCAAGTTTACAAGCTACTCCTTCGATGTCAATAAACAGTCCTGTTGCGGCAAGCAAGCGCGCCATTGGGTCGCTGCGGCAAGCGGCTTCCCGGCGGGGAGGCGCGTTGCGTGCGCCACCTCGATATGGCACGGCACCGGCAGCCAACACCCGTCAGCACGAATCGAGCCTCCGGTCGAATTCCCTCCGCCCGCATCCCAATGTCCCCGGCACCCCAGCGCCGGAGACCATCGCGTATCAAGATCCCGGCGACTGCCGCCCGCGCCGGAGTGGAACCGGCGCCCCGGGCCCCACGCAACGCCCCCGCGAATCCGGGAGCAATCAGTTCGGGAGACTTCTTTCGGCACCCGCGTCATCAATCACAGAATCGACTGGTCGATCCCATTGCCCTATCGCTTGAGTAATGTCTTCGCCGACCGAGAGCGCGGATGGTTCGAATGGATGAAATGCCCTCACGCTTCAACTCCACGACGGGTCAGGGATAGATCATCCACGCCTTCCATGAGAAGGCAGTCGATCACTATTTGAAGTTCACTTCGACATCTCTCCGCAAGTCGTTTGCGCCCCGGCGGTCCGGGGAAGTCCCCTCGAGGGGCTTCAAGGGTGTGGCCGAGCTACCCGAACTGGCCCACCAAGTATGATAGTCTGGTCGGGTTCGTGTTGGGGTTGGAGTACCGGCCGCAGATTGACTGGCCGCCATCGCGAAGGGGCTCGGGGTCTCCAAACGATGGCTCTTATGGGGTCGCGTCTCATCGTATTCTCGCTGCCAGACTTCGAAGACCACGCGTGCCTCGGAGAGTGCCTAGAGTTACTCCCGGTCGAGACGCTCGACCCGCAACAGCAAATGTGAATGGAAGCTCCCGATGACCCCGTCCTGCCAGGGACTTCCGGGATTGATGGAGAGTGTCTTGATTCCGGACTCTTCCGGTGCCCAATGGGTGCGGATCAGCCGCTCCAATTGCCGCCGCGCATCGCAGGATGCGGATCCAACGATCCACGTGGATGAGGTGGTTCTCCCGGATGAACTCGTCGACACTCGTCGGTATCTCCAGCCGCCCTCCACGGATGGTGCGGTCGTGGACGAAGCCCCCTCTCGCGGCGAAGCCGCAGCACCACGCACTTCCCGAACTGCCAACCCTCGTTCTGGAACGACCGGGCGATCGTCGCGTAGCCCCACTGGCCGTGTTCGCCCGAGACACACCGCACCGCCGCACGGAGACGCATCATCCACGCGTCCGGCGACCGGACCTCGGTAGCGCACGGTCGTACGGAGCAGACGGAAGTAGCGGCAAGCATGCCGCTGCGAGCACCGCCGCTCCACGACGAATCGCCCTGCGCGCCTGCCGCTTGTGCGCCGGGCTCACAGCTTTTTTCCAGCGCTTCCTGCAGGATCTCCTTCCCGATAATCTGGTCGGCCACGATTTTCTCGAGCAGGGCGTTTTCTCTCTCCAACTCGTTGCGCCGCTTGGCCTGGCTGACCTCGATCCTCCAAACCCCACGCTTCCAACGAGGGAAGGCCTGCTCGCGAATGCTTAGAAGCTGTCTAATAAGTCCTGTTAGTGCCGCGGCTTCCCCCGCATCGACTGGCGAGGCAGGAGGAGGAAGTTGAGCGGGCTCAGCGCCCGACGACCAACGAAGCCTGTCGATGCGGGGGAAGCCGCCGGAAGGGACGATTCCCCATGCCGAGGCGACAGCCGATATTCTAAACCTAGAGATTTCAGAGTCGGTGCTGACAGGACTTTTTAGACAGCTTCTTAGCTCCCGTCAGAATGTGGATTCCCTCTTCGGTGGGGTGACGCTTGCCCTTCATTTTCTGGAGCCGTTCTGCAAATTCCCAGACTGTCATTCAAGGCGGATCAGATCTTCGAGGCTCAACCCGGCACCCCGACGCCGTGAGCACCTACCCCACTTCCCCTCCCCTACCAACCCGCACCCCTCGACTCCGCTCCCACGCCTGCAGGAGGGCGGGCATTTTCGTGCCCGATCTGATCCCGTGGCGTTCGCCTTGCCCCAGCCGCGTCCCTTCACGCGAGCACCAGTTTAACCGCTTTGTAGCGATTTCTGGCAGCTATTCAGTGCTTTTAAGTGCCACACCACGCGCACCAGGCGCATCTCAACGTTCCCAAACAATCCCCCCCTAACACACTGAAATTGATTGATTTGCACCATTTCCTAGCACGCATCCCCGACAGGAATCGAACCTGTATCTAAGGTTTAGGAAACCCTTGTTCTATCCGTTGAACTACGGGGACGTGGCAGCGCCGCACTAGTAGCAGATCGCAAGCGACGCGGCAAATGCGGCCGCGTCGTCCCAGAAGACCCGAGGGGCTGTTGAAAAATTCTGGCCAAACCGGCGAATCCTGCTATCCGTCCTGCCCCTTGACCGAATATCTAAAAATCTGGCGGATCGACCACTGGCTGAAGAACATCTTCATCGTGTTCGGCCATGCGGCGGCTCTCGTCATTATCCTCGGATTTGACCCGCCGGCCCACGGGCTAAGCTGGCTGGCATTCTGCGCCAAGGCGGCGCTGTCGCTGATCCCGGCGTGCCTGATCGCATCGGCCAACTACATCCTCAACGAGATCCTCGATGCGCCGTTCGACGCGATGCATCCCACCAAGAAACTGCGGGGGATCCCCGCCGGGAAGGTGAAAGTTCCAGTATTGTGGGGGCACATGGCGCTGCTGGTGATTGCCGGGTTCGGCCTCGCGTGGCTGTGGTTCCCGAACGTCGGCTACCTGGAGGCCCTCGCCCTGCTCCTCATCTCGGGACTGGTCTACAACGTCCCCCCCGTGCGGCTCAAGGACCGCGCCTACCTCGACGTGATCGCCGAGTCGTTCAACAACCCGATCCGCCTCTGGCTCGGCTGGTTCGCGGTGGTACCTCCGGCACCCTACGAGGGCCCGCTCCGGGCGCCCTTCGATGTCCCGCTCTCGATCATTTTGGCCTGGTGGTTCTTCGGCGCGCTCCTCATGACGGGCAAGCGTTACGCGGAGTTCCGCTTCATTGACGACGCGGAGCTCAGCGGTCGCTACCGCAGGAGCTTCCGCACCTACACCCAGCGCCGCCTCATTATGGCGATGGTGATGTATGCCTGCCTGTTCTGCTTCTGCACGGGCATCGCCATGGCCACCCGCCCCACGTTGAACAACCTCGTCTTCGTCTTCCCGATGATTCTGGTAGCGCTCTATGCCTACTTCAATCACGCCATGAGCGAGGTGGGCGCCCGCCTCGAGCCCGAGCAGCTTCTGCAGAACAAATGGATCCTGCTGGCGACCGGCGCGACCGGCGCGCTCGCCCTCTGGCTGCTGACGACGGACCTCCCGTTAATCCAGATGACGGGGTTCCTGGGAGATCATTGACCCCATTTGAGCCGCCGGTGCTTTTTTTCGGCATCGGGCTGTGCTAACGTCCCGACCCGCGAGATGCGGGCACTTTGCCATGCCGAAAAACCTTTTCCAAAAAGTCTGGGACGCCCACACCGTCCGCACCCTGTCCAACGGCCAGACCCAGCTCCTCATCGGAACCCACCTGATCCACGAGGTGACCTCGCCACAGGCCTTCGGCATGCTGCGCGATCTCGGGCTCAAGGTCAAGTTCCCCAACCGAACGTTCGCCACGGTCGATCACATCGTGCCGACCGACCAGCGCGAGCAGCCGTTCTCCGACCCGCTGGCCGATGCCATGATCACGGAGCTGGCACGGAACGCCAAGGAGTTCGACGTGACCTATTTCGATCTCGCCTCCGGCAAGCAGGGGATCGTCCACGTCGTCGGCCCCGAGCAAGGCATCACCCAGCCCGGCACGACGATCGCTTGCGGCGACTCCCACACCGCCACCCACGGCGCATTCGGTGCCATCGCCTTCGGCATCGGCACCACCCAAGTGCGGGACGTGTTGGCCACCCAAACGATGGCCATGAACAAGCTCAAGGTCCGCCGCATCAATGTCGATGGCGAACTCGGTGCCGGCGTCTATGCGAAGGACGTCATCCTCCACATCATCGCCC
>CAZKYJ010000418.1:0-5231 GCA_964556355.1 uncultured Verrucomicrobiales bacterium
CCCCCAGAAATAGGCGATTTCCGCCAGCCTTTGGCTGCGGTAGATGAGTGCCGCCGCAGCCATGTAGGCGGCGAGGTCGCAAAGGTGGAGCGGCAGCCGGTAGTCCCAGGCCGAGCCGTCGCTCGTGAACATGACGGCCATTTTCGCGGGGTAGGTCAGCAGCAGCGCTGCCACCAACCCGTTCTCCTGCCAGCGGAGTGCCCGCCCACCACAACGCCCGCCGGAGCGTTGCGCCCGCCGCGCGACCCCCACCATGACGACCGCCGCCATCGCCGTTACCGCCAGCACGACGAGGTGGGGCAGCGCGTAGCTCTGAAACTTTCCGGCCACCGCCTCCACCACCTCCACCGCTTCCGCGACCACCTCCGCCGCCCCTTCGATCGTTCCTTGTCCCTCCATCCCCGCAGTCTACCGCGCCCCTCTGCCTCCGCCATCGGGATCGCGCATTGGAATGGCGACTTCGCCACCTGCCATGCGGCGGCATCGGGCACCCGTCGCGGCGAGGGGGGTGATGGCCATCCCACACTGCAGCAGGGGGACGCACCCGGAAAAACGGGAGGTGGGGGCTGCGCGGGAATCACCGCTCGGCGGACATCCCAAACACGCCACCGGCGCGTAGTTTCCGGCCAGCGCCCCGAAGAAAAGCGCCCGCGATCGCGCACGCGGCGACACCCAGAGACCCATGATCGCATTCACCTGGGTGAGGGCGATCTCCTTCCCCCCTTTTTCGCGACGACCGGCAGCTCCTAAAACGCGATTTTCGCGGAGATGTCCGGATCGAGGCTCTCCCTCGCTTCCCCCTCTTCGGAGAAGACGGACTTCACGGCATCGAAGAGGAATTTGGCCTTCTTCTTCATCCCGGAGAGATCCCAGTATTCACCTTCGCGCGCCTTGATGTAGATGAGACCGAGCCGGGGATCATCCGCGCCATCGAACCAGGCTTTCCAGGTCGGCGACCAGAGCGCCCGGATTCTGGCACGGTCGGTGACGAGGCGGGCGCGCCCGGTGACCGAGAGGTACTTGCCGCTGGTCTGCATGGTGATGACGACGCGCGGATCCGACTGGATCTCCTCGATCTTTCCCGAGGTGATGTCGGTGGCGAACCAGAGTTCCCCACCGGCGAGGGAATCGGCCACCGCCATGGGGCGGGCACGCAGCTCGCCCTCCGGGTCGTGCGTCACCAGCATGGCATTATCGAAACCCTTGAGGAGTTCGTCGAAGTGTTCTTTTGAATTCTCGGTGCTCATCAGTTCCCGCTTACGCGCGACGACCGATCGCGGGAGCTCCCTAACTGCGATGGCCGGCCGGGGCTACGGCGCCCGCACGGCTTTGCCGATCGCGCCTCCGAGGATGTCGTAGCCGCGGGAGGTGAGGTGGGTACCGTCGACGGTCAGCCCCGGCTTCCACCGGCCGCTACCGTCGAGGAAGGCGTCGTGGACGTCGAGAAATTGGTAGCCGTTGGCGTCCGCGCCATCCCGGAGTGCGGTGTTGGTCGCGCGGATCGCGGCGCGGAGGGGCGCGTCGGGATCGAACCCGCTGGGAAGGATAGAAACGACGAAAAGCCTGCTGTCCGGCGCCTTGCGTGCCAGCGTGTGCGCGATCTCGATAACCCCGTCCGCCACCTCGCCGGGGGCGTCGGGGGGATCTTTTCCGAGATTGTTCGTCCCGGCGAGGACGGCGATGGCCCCGGGAGGATCCTTCTCCAGCCGGGCGCTTCGCACCCGGTAGAGAATGTGTTCGGTGCGGTCGGCAGCGATGCCGAAGTTCACCGGGTTCAGGTCGCGGAATTCGAGGAGCCAGCTCCCCTCGCCCGAGGCCGGCCAGAACTGGATGAGCGAATCGCCCACCAATAACAGCTTGCTCCGCGCCGCCGCCAGCGTGCGCTGTTGTTCGCCGAACAGCCGGTGCCACGACGGGTCGGGCAGTGCGGTGGGCGTATCTGGTCCCGCGTGGGCGGGCACGAAAAACCCCACGACGAGCAGCGCGATCACCAGCCGGCCGCTGAGTTCCATCGCTCCGTGCGGCGCCCGGTTACCGCGCCCCGAGGAACTCGACCTCGAAGACCAGCGTGGCATTGGGCGGGATGACACCACCCGCGCCCGAAGCCCCGTAGCCGATGGACGGTGGGATGGTAAGCTTGCGCTTCTCCCCGACCTTCATGCCCACAACACCCTCGTCCCAGCCCGCGATGACCTGGCCGACCCCGAGCTGGAAGGCGAAGGGCTGGCCACGGTCGACGGACGAATCGAACTTCGTCCCGTCGGTGAGCCAGCCGGTGTAGTGCATGTTCACGGTCTGTCCGGCCTTGGCTTCCTCGCCGGAGCCCTCCTGCAGGACTTCGATGACCAGCCCGCTTTCCGTTGTCGTTGTTTTGTTGTCTTCCATAGAATTGCTTTCCGCCGCGGGCTCGACCGCAGCCCCGGCCCCGCCCTCCGGCTCCACCTTGACCTTGGCGGTGGTTTCGGGTTCATCGGTTCCGCAGCTGACGAGGGCGGCGGCAAGGATCGGCGCGAGAATGGTGGACGGTTTCATGGGGTGATCGATACGCGGGAAGCCGCGGTTGTCTAGCGGGCGTGCGCTCACGGCCGGTAGGCCATGAGGAGAAGGTCGCGGAGCCGGTTCGGATCGGTCGCCGTGGTCTTGGCGACGAAGCCCCGCGAATGGGCGAAGTGGACGTCGGGCTCGTCGGCGATCCGCGTGAAGTCGAGCCGGAGGTCGTCGTTGTGGCGGGAGAGGCCGTAGCCCTCGCCCCGGCGATCGGGATAGATCATCGCGATGACCTTCCCCTCCGCGTCGATTGCGTTGATGTGGCGGGCGAGGCCGGCGGCCGGTTCCTCGGGCATGGGCTCGGTGCGCGGCAGGAAGACGGCACGGAACCCGCCAAGCTCCCAGGTATTCGAGTGCGCGGAAACGAACTCGAGCCGGTCGCGCAGCGTGCGGAGGTAGACGATGAGGTCCTCGCCGATCCAGCCCAGCACCCCGTGGAGGGGCTGGCCGGGCAGGATCTCGCTCTGGCTCGCGAAGCGCCGGAGGAGCGTCATATCCACCGGGGAATTGAGCTGGCCGAGCACCCGGCGGTCGATGCCGAGCCAGCGGGAAGTCTCCACCGGCCCCCGTGAATCGAGCATCTCCGTGGTCTCCAGCCAGTCGCAGAACATCTGGGCGTCGGTGTAGAGGCCGAGGTGCTGGAGGACGAGGGTCAGTGCGCAGGCCGGCGGGTGGTCGCTCGGAAACTGGTGGTGGTCGAAATTGTGGCGTTCCGCCTCGTGGCGCCCCCCGATGTCGACGACCGCGACGCCGGGGTCGTCGAGATCGGACTCGGTGGGATCGCGCCGGAGAACGGGCGCGCCGTATACGTGGACTAGGACGCTGCAGGCAAGGAGGTCGTCTTTGTGGGATCCGCCGGGATGGGTCAGGATGGTGTTGATTGGGGAGTCGGACAAGGGGCGAGGATGGCACGGTTTCCGCACCGGTGCATCCGGCAATGTCGGCGCTGTCTCAATGTCGGCGCCACCTAGTGCGTGAGAGCGTAGAAGAGGATGTTGATGCCCATGGGGTAGGCCTTTTTCTCCGCGAACTCGCGGAAGTACCACTCGCTCTCGCCCTCGCGCTCCCACCCGTCGCCGAGGTCGGTATTGTGGCAGATGATGACCATCATCCGCCCGTCGTCATCGAAGAGGGCACGGTAGTGCACCTCTTTGGCCCCCGGCTTGCCCCACTCCCAGGTGATGCCCATGGCGCGACCGCGCAGCGCGGTATCGATGGAGGGCACCTGCGGTTTTTCCTTCAGGTCGAAAACGGCGTGGAAGATCGGATGGTCGAGTTCGAGCTCGACGATCTCTCTCCCCGGAAAAACGATATCGAGCTGGTAGGCCAAAGCGTCCCACTCGTAGTCCCCCCAAAAATCATCGACCATGAGAAAGCCGCCGTTAAGGCAGTAGCGCCGGAGGTTTTCGACCTCCTTGGGGGGGAGCTCGATCTCCCCCGGCTCGATCATGTAGACGAAGGGGTAGTCGAAGATCGCGTCGTCGGCGAGATCGAGGATAAGGCCATCGGGGTCGACTTTGAGGGAGGTGAGCTGCTGGAGCCGGTAGGAGAAGTTGAGGTCGCTATCCGGGTAGTCGGTCGCCCACTTCTGGCGCCAGGACGAGGAGTAGCGGAGCCGGACGAAGGTGAAGACATCGCGCGGCATGGCGGCGTCCACCTCCCAGTCCGGCACGCCGTTGCGCTG
Source organism: uncultured Verrucomicrobiales bacterium (assembly GCA_964556355.1). Classification (GTDB taxonomy): domain Bacteria; phylum Verrucomicrobiota; class Verrucomicrobiia; order Verrucomicrobiales; family DEV007; genus CAZKYJ01. Next base: position 4,232 of record CAZKYJ010000418.1, read on the forward strand.
ATCTCCGTAGCGTTGGCCGGCATTGCGTTGGGCGGGGGCGGCGGGTGCTAGCACTAGCAGGCAGAGCAAGAGAATCCCCAGCTGGCGCTGGTGGACGCAGGTTCTCTGAAGGGGTTCGTTCTTATCTACGTTCATCGGCGTCGTCGGTGGTTCGGTCTCGGAGGCGCTGCAACAACGTGTAGCCGTCCTTGAAGCGCGGCGCTTCTTCAAGCGAAAGAAGCAGGTTCCGCTTTGCCTTGGCCAGGTCTCCATGCTCCTCGCAGCACTGGGCGAGGCGGTAGCGGAGCGGGGCGGGATCGACGGGGTCGAGAGCGAGGAGGTTCTCGTAGCTGGTGATGGCATCGCCCGGGGCGCCGGTGGCCTGGTGGGCGCGGCCGAGCGCCCGGTGGGGCCCTTCGTCCATCGGGTTGACGGCCAGTTGCTGGGCGGCGCGCGCTTTGGCAGTTGGCCAATCCTCGTTCTCGACGGCGATTTCGGTGAGGCGACGGTAGGCGAAGGCGGCATCGGCCGAGGTGTCGGCCACGAGCTGGAGGACGGCGCGCTCCGCCTCCCCGTCCCCGGCCAGCCGGTGGGCGCGCGCCAAGAGCGGGTAGGCGCTGCCCTCGCCGGTGTAGCCGGGGAGCTCGTCGATGAGTTCCTGCGCCAGATTTAGGGCGGCCGAAGTGTCGGGCTCGTCCCCCTCCAACAGCGCGCCGCAGCGCGCCATCTTCTCCCCGCGCACATCCCAATCGACATGGCCGCCGAACTCGGCGGCCAGCCCCCGAGCGAAGGTGGCGAAACCGTCCTCGAGCTCGGCCATCGGGGCGAGGTGCTTTTCCAAGGCGGCGTCGTTGGCCAGTCCCCCGGCCAGGTCGGCCAGCACGGCGCGGAGCTTGTCCAAGCCGAAGCTTTCGATGAAATACCGGACGGCGAGGGACGACTCGTAGTAGGCGAACATGAGGTCGGCGCCGTCCTCCGGGTTCAGGAACCCGGCGCTGAGGTTCGAAATATTCCGCAAGCC
>CAZKYJ010000419.1:0-5221 GCA_964556355.1 uncultured Verrucomicrobiales bacterium
TCGGCTTACGGAGGGGTCAAGCGGGATCGACGGCGATGCGACCTGCTACAGCCCGAGAGGGGGCCGCTCTGGACACCCCCTCTCTAGTTCAGTGTGTCGATGCTCAGGATTCGGCGCGGAAGGTATGGCGGCGATTTCCGCCTTCTAGCAGAACATGCTGAGCATGAAGGAATTGTCTTTGGGTTCACCTGAAGCGGAGAAGCTGAACACCTTCACGCTCGATCCCAAGATTTCGGCTGCAATCGGATTAATTGAAAAGCCAGCACTTCCCCGGGGGGGCAACCCCCGGCCGACCGCTCCGCTCACGACGCAGCCCGTGAGGTCTCGGTTGAATGAGACAACATACGGGTTGATGTTTTGGTTGTCCCCAGGCGGATCAGATACTCCTGTAGTCCCCTTGCCATACTCGATCGCGGCCGCACTAATTGCATCTCACGTCGGAGGTGGAGTCCGCCTCGGATGCGATGATTCGCTATGCGGGGACAGCATCTCGGGGTGACGAGGCTTAGGCGGTCCCCGTTGTTGTTGGGCGCTCAGAGCGCCCGTTGAAGTCTCGAATCGGCCTGGCTGTGCGGGAATCGGGATTGGGCCGAACAAGTAATGCGTCGCCAAGACAACGGAGTCAATTATGCGTGGGGCATCCATCGCCTTGGTCCTCTTGAGCATGCTCGCCGCCGGTTGCGGAGCCAACTCGAAGTTCGGAGTTCCCAGTCAAAGCGGTGGTGCGGGAACAGGTTAGCTTCCAAGGCACTTGTCGTTTCTCCTCCACGGTGCCCTCTGAGTGCAGACCAGGCGACGATGCTGATGGGTGAACCATTGCAAATCTCTCGGCTGACGCTCCCCGACCGGCGGCCTCCGACCGGCGGTCCCCCGACGCTCTCTTCGTGGATGCGTCTTTTCCGCCACCGGAGCCGAGGATTTTCAACTCCCACTCATATGGACCAAGCCGGCGTCAAGGGGCAAACTATCGGAGCTGTTCGACCAACTTCGCCGGACCCCTGTCACATCTGACCAGGATGTGACATCACCGGCCTGGCTGGGACCGGGCGGCATCTAGGTAAGAGTTCCGGCCCCAAAAGGGACGAGCAAGCCATACCACGAGAACACCTACCGGGTGCTTGGCGATCGTGGGGTGCAGGTGATTGCTCGAGGCTCGCGGGGACGGGTCAGGCATGCAGTGACGTACCTCGCGCGTGCGTTGGAATGATCTAGAGGTCGGGCTCTCCTGTGAGCTAAAGGGCCAAAGAAACCGCCGTTTTGGCCGGAATCGGCCGGGATCGGCGGGGATCGGTCGGGGAGCTCGATGGGTTGGGACGCGCTGGAATCCGTAGTCTAGAGCCGTCTCCGAGCCGCCATCTTGTGAAAGTCAGCCGCTTGCCATGCAGAAGGTCGTGGGTTCGAATCCCATCAGCCGCTTTCGAGGAAGCCCCGTTCCGGCGGGGGTTCTTCTTGTCTCGGCTCCGGCCGACTGCTGGTGGCAAGCTGCCCGACCGACCTGTTCTATACCCTTTTGCCCCGATAAGCCAAGGGATCGGCAGTTAAGCTCGGGGCGTGATGGGGCGCTACAGGCTCCGCGTCGGCGAGATGATCGCGGCGGTCTCCGCGATCCTGCTCTTCGTCTTCATGTTCTTCGACTGGTTCGCTGTCGAGTGCTTCAACAATTCGAATCTGCTTTTTTACGTTCAATGTTCCCTACCGGGGAGAAACGCCTGGGATACGCTCGACTACGTCCCCGGCGTTCTCCTGATCACGGTTTTCGCCGCGCTCATTGCGGCGGCGCTGCACCTCACGATCGCCCCCCGCGAGCTCCCCGCCGCGGTCAATGCGCTGGTCGCAATTCTCGGCATCGTCTCGGTGCTGCTGATCCTCTACCGGATCGTCGAGCCGCCCATCCACGACGTCGAAGGAACCATCACGTACCAAGGAACGGCCCGATTCCCGGTCTTCCTCGCGCTGCTTGCTGCCGTAGGCGTCGCCCTGGGCGGCTTCTGGGCGATGCGGGAAGAGGGCATCCGCGAGCAGGCGACGGCGGACACCTAGCAGCAGAAGGTCATGGGTTCGAATCTGGCGACCGGTCCGGAAGGGCCTCCAGGCCCAAATCGGAGCAACGGATCCCGGTGGGCGCCCGGGGAGACAACCGCGAGCGGCAACCGCTTAGTTCAGGAGGACAGTCCCGAAGAGATCGGGCGGGCGATCGCCGAGTGAGTCTCGAGGCTCTAGCTGCCGGTTCCCTGGATTGGGCATGAGCGAGGGTTCGGGACACAGCGCGCACAGCTTTCCGATCCGCGAGCGGATCGAGCTCTGGTCCGCCGTGCTGCTCGCGGCCGCCACCGTCGCCACCGCATACAGCGCCTACGAGGCGACCCGCTGGGGCGGTGTCCAGGCGACGCACTTCACCGAAGCCGGAACCGCGAGGACAGAATCGGTAAAGGCCGAGTCCGACGGCTACACCCTTGTGGCGATCGATGCGGAGATCTTCTCCCAGTACATCGTCGCAACCGCTCAGGAGGACGAGCGGCTGAAGCGCCTCCTGCGCCGGCGATTGTTCCGCAACGAGTTCGAGGTGGCCTACCGAGCCTGGATCAATCAGCGCCCCTTCAGCAACCCACAGGCAGCCAAGGTCCCCTTTCAGCTGCCGCAATACAAGGTCGCCAAACTGGAGCAGGCCGATCACCTCTCGGACAGGGCGGACGAGCTCTTCGACGCGGGGCGCGACGCCAACCAGACCTCCGACGAATACATCCTGGCCACGATCTTCTTCGCCGTGGTCCTCTTCTTCGCCGGCCTATCCACGAAGTTCAAATCCGATCGCATCGCGATGGGGGCGCTCGGATTCGGCTCGATCATGTTCTTTGCCGGCCTGATTCGCCTGATCACACTTCCGTTCCACTGAGCGGCGACCGCTGGAGCCGCAGTTGCGGGCGCGCCTCAGCGACGGGCCTGGGGCAATACACCTGAAATGTGGATCACCGATCGCTTCGGAGAAGGCGCAAGCTGGCTCCTCGGGATCCCGCGCCGTGCGGCCCCCGTTTCCCGCGGGCCGTCCAGGGTACCCCGAGCAGGGACCCCTATCAGCCACCCCGCTAAGGAGGTGAGAACGTGAAGCACGCGAAGAGAGTGTTTGCAGCGACGGCAGCGGCGGCCGTAATGGCGGTTGCTCCCACGAGCGCCCTCGGCCATGACGCCGATGCTCCGGGCAAGAAGATCAAGTCCGCATGCGGCGTGAGCTTCGGGAAGCTTGTATCCGGCGGCAAGAAATCCGGCGAAGCCTTCCATCAGAACTACGCCGGTGGGGCGAAAGCGCTCAGCGACGACGCCATCCTGGCCGCCCACGGCTGCAACGTGAACAACAACAACTGAGCACCGCAAGTCATGGAACGGGGCCCCCTGCGGGGGTGCCCCTTCCAGGCATTCATCTCAGATGTCCCAATATCCCCGGCCGGGTAGTGAGAGGGGATGGACCCACAGTCCATCCTCGCCGTCCTTGACTCGCTCAAGGACGCCATCGGCGACTCGCCTGGACCCATCCGGCGATGGTCGCCGCGGTTGGGATCGACCCGGTGATCCCGGTGAGCGCCCAGGGAGAGAGTTGCGATCACCGCCGGCGTGTTCGCGGCTGGCGGAGAACTGAGCATCATCCTCGTCGGCTGTGCGGCCATGCTCGGCAGCTTGCTCGGGGACAGCCTCTTCTATGGCTTGGGCGCGGGAGTGGGCCGCCGCGCCGAGCGGCGGCTCTTCACCTCGAGCTCGGCGAAGGAGCGCGTCGATTGGGCGCGGGACCAGCTCAACCAGCGAGGCGGCGTGGTCATCCTGGCCGGCCGTTTCATCCCGGGGGGACGAACGGCGACCACCTGCTCGGCGGACGCGCTGGAGATGCCCTGGCGGCGCTTCATCGTGGACGCGGCGGCCGCGGGGCTCTGGGCCCTGTAAGTCGCGGTGCTCGGGTACTTCGGCGGCAACGCGTTCACAGACGAGCCTCTACTCGCCCTCCTCGCGTCCATCCTGGTCGCCACCGGCGTGGCCGCAGTCGCCGAGCTCGTGCGCAGGAGCAAGCTTCGGTAGAAGGGCAAGAGCCCCCCCGCGGGGCGCCGGGCGCACCGGCTACGCTTCGTCTCCGGGCGCCTTGGCGGAGTGGCTACGCAGCGGCCTGCAAAGCCGTTTACACCGGTTCGATTCCGGTAGGCGCCTTCCCCGCAAATCGGGGGTTTCCGGCTTGTCCATGCTGTTTGACCGTTCCCGGCGTCAACCGGTTGAACCCGGCTGAAACCGGTTGCGGCTGCTCCGATTGGCACCCCATTGGCACCCCAGTCCGCAGACGGGACGCCCCGAGCAGCGCGGTCGGTTGGGTAATAGGGTCGGGACATGCTCGTCAGCAGCCAGGCAACCTGCCCCCGGCCCGGGCATCCGGTGCTGGCCGAGGTGGCCAGGGCGATCGAGGAGGCGCTGAAGAGCCGGCAACGCGTGCGCGGACGGCCTGACCCACAACGGCTGGGCGGCACCGAGCAAGGCTGGTGCATACTGCGCCCTCATGGCCAACGTCTTCGAGCCGCACTGGGATGAGGAGCAGGACCGCCCTCCGTTCACCTGGCGGCGGGCCCGGCTCGGACGACAGGGGGGCTCGGATCGACTAGGCGCCTCGCTTTTCGAGCTGCCGCCGGGCTGCTCAAGCTTTCCGCTTCACATCCACCATGCCAACGAGGAGCTGCTGGTCGTCGTGTGCGGCCGGCCTACCCTCCGCACGTTGGACGGTGAGCGCCAGCTCGAAGAGGGCGAGCTGGTTGCCTTCCCGTCGGGCCGCACCGGCGCGCACCGGATCGACAACCGCGGCGAGCAGCCGGCGCGCGTGCTGATCATCAGCACGATGCTTGCCCCGGAGATCAACGAGTACCCCGACTCGGGCAAGGTTTGGGCACGGACTTTCCCGCCCGGCGCTACTCGCCCGGACGAGGCGGTGGACATCCTCGTGCGCTCGGACGACGAGCGCCCCGACTACCTCGACGACGAGCGCTGAGCCGCGCCCGCCCTCCCGGGCTTTCGCGGTCTCTAATCAGCCGGTCCGCCGCTGTTGGGTCGCCCCGTCAATCCCGAACGCCACCGAGCCGACCGGACACCGCCGCCGCCCTCGAAATCGATCCCGACCACGTCACCTACACGGCGCTCGGCGAGCTCGAGACCGCGACCGAGAAGGCCCGCCGCGACGCTCCGACGATCCCCGTCTGCG
>CAZKYJ010000420.1:0-5221 GCA_964556355.1 uncultured Verrucomicrobiales bacterium
CGGCGTTGAAGGCGAACTGCTCCCAGTCCTCCAGCATCCACTGTCCCGGGATCTCCACGAGACCGTTGGCATGGGAGTAGGGGACGTCGTCGCCCATCATGCTGGCCGAGTAGAGGAAGCCGTGATCCTTGAGGAGCGCCGGGGTGCCGGGATTGAGTTCGAACCAGGGAGCGCGGTAGCCGGCCGGTCGGGATCCGGTCTGCCTCTCGAGGATGGCGAGGGATTTCCCGAGGATGTCGGCCTCTTGGGATGGCGAGAGGGTCACGAGCTTTTCGTGCAGATGTCCGTGGGCGCCGATCTCGTGGCCCGCAGCGACGATGGCGTCGGTCATGCGCGGGTGCTGCTCGACGATGTAGCTCGGGATAAAGAACGTGGCGGGAACCGCGAGATGCTCCAGCAGGCCGAGCAGGCGGGGCACGCCCACCGTCGGGCCGTAGGTCGTCTGCGAGTAGGTCGTCAGCCGGGCGCGAAGTCCCCCATCCTCCGAGAGGGCGGTGGTTTCGCCATCCACGTCGAAGCAGATCATGACGGCGCACTTTTTTCCGTCGGGCCAGGAGAAGCGGGGGGGTGGGGCGTAGCGTTCCATTCTAGAGTGCGAGGCGGAATCCGAGATTATCCTGGCGGCGTCCTGCCGGAACGCCATCGCGCCAAGCGGGGCGGAGGAGCCGGGGGAGAAGATCCCAAGCACCTCCCTTCACCGTGCGGCGGGCGGGGTCGGCGACCGTATTGATCCCGTGATCGGGGCGCCAGACATCGGCTGTCCACTCGAGGACGTTGCCCTCCATGGCCTCCAGGCCGAAAGCGTTGGGCGCGTAGGTGGCCGCGGGCGTGCGGCATCCGGGGCCAACCCGGCAGCCCGATTCGTCCAGGAGGTAGTTGGCCTGCGCGGGGTCGATCGTATCGCCGGTCGAGAAGACGGTGGCCGCCCCGGCGCGGGCGGCATACTCCCATTCGATCTCCGTCGGAAGCCGCAGCGAGAACCCGGTGGCGATGGCGGTGGCTTCGTGCCATGAAACGCCGACGAGCGGGAGGCCGGAGCGATCGGTGGCGGGGAAGCGAGCAAGGAAAAACGCGTCCACGTGGACCTCGCGGGTCGGTCGCTCGGTCGCATTGGCAAAGCGGTCGTTGTCGGTGGCGCCGAACCGGAAGGTGCCCGCCGGGATCTCGACCAATTCTGGAGGTGGGATGTCCTTCAGGTGATCCATTGTCCATCTTTCACGTCGGGCGGCGGGACCAGGTCGTAGCGCTCCCATCCGGCCGCGATGCCGCCGTCGACCGGCAGGATGACTCCGGTGATGTAGGCCGCCTCGTCGGAGGCGAGAAAATGGAACGCGGCGGCCACGTCCTCGGGGCTGCCGAGGCGGCCGAGCGGGGTGCGGCTCTCCACGAACGGGATCTCCGGATTATCGGGGATCCCGAGCACGGCCGGCGTGGCGATCGTCCCGGGAGCCACCGCATTGACGGTGATGTTCCGGCGGGCGAGCTCGATGGCGCCGCAGCGGGTCAGGTGGGCGACGGCGGCCTTCGATGCTGCATAGGCCGAGCCGCCGGGCACCCCGAGGGATCCGACGAAGGATCCGGTATGGAGGATCCGCCCGCCGGTCGCGGGCATGAAGCCGGGGGCGTGCTTCAGCCCGTAGGCCACGCTGTTGACGTTGGTGGAAAACGTCTTGTCCAAGATCTTGCCGGTGACCTGACGGATGGGGACGCCCAGCGGCTGGATCCCCGCGTTGGAAACGAGGATGTCGATCCTGCCATAGCCGGAGGCGATGGCCTCGAAGCATCCCACCAGTTCGCGCTCCGAGGAGACGTCGGCAGCCATGGCCGTGGCCCCGTCGGGGGCGGCAGCGGTAAGGTCGACCGAGACCACCGTGGCGCCGGCCGCGAGAAAGCGGGAAACCGTGGCCGCACCGATCCCCGAGGCGCCCCCGGTGACGACGGCCACCTTCTCCTGGAGCGAGAACGGACTCATCGTTGGGAAGCTGCGGCGAGGCGGTCGAAGGTCGGCCAGGAGCCACGGGTGCGGGCGGCGAGGTAGCGGGCAATCAGCCAGACGGGCATCTCGAGATGCGAGAGGCGGCCGGGCCGGGCGCTGCCGGACTCGAGCCCGCGCTGGACGGCGGCGCACATCTCCATGTCCTCGAGATGGAAATCGGTAGCGGCCTTGGTCAGCGACGTGAGGTGTTGGTCGTAGTCGGGCAACTCCGTGGCCGAAGGGTGGACGAGTACCGTGGTCAGCAGGCGGCAACGATCGGGGGCTTCCGGCTGGAGCCGGTACCAGACGGCGCAGTCGGGTGCGGTCACGAACATGAAGGTGGGATACCCGAGATAGAGGTGCCACTCGAAAGCGAGATCGGTGGGAAGGTCGGGGATCGGCGGGAAGGCATCACCATCGCCCGGGCGGGCGCGGTAGCGTTCCTTGTAGGGGAGATGGCAGCGGATGTGGTGGGGGCGCTCTTCCTCCGTCCAGGTATCCCGGGCGGGCATGACCTGCTGGAGGGTTTTCGCATGGGCGCCCGCGTGGTGGTAGCTCTCCATGAAATTCTCGACCATGACTTTCCAGTTGAACGGGCAGTCCCAAGATTGCTCGATGACCACTTTCATTTCCGCCAGCTTCCAGGGCGCGATGGAGTCCGAGAAGGTGGCATACTGTTCGGAGATCGTCCGCGGGGCTTCGCCGTCGAGGTTGACGAAAACGAAGCCGTTCCAGACCTCCGAGCGGAATTCCGCGAGGCCGACATCGTCGCGGCAGAACCCCTCGGCCCGCCCCATTTCCGGACACCCTTTGAGCCGGCCGTCGAGATCGAACGTCCACGAGTGGTAGGGGCACAGTAAGAGGCGCTGGCTGCCGGTGCCGTCGGGCATGATGTCCATCCCGCGGTGCGGGCAGACCCGGGAGAGGACGCGCATCTCGCCGTCTTTGCCGTGGACGGCGACCACGGGCTCCCCCAACAAGTTCACGGCGACGAAATCACCGGGTTCCGGGATCTGGGAAACGTGGGCGAGGGCGAGCCACTCGTGCCGGAAAACGTGCCCGGTTTCCCAGGCGAAGAGTGCGGGGTCGGTGTAGGCCTGGGCTGGCAGGGTGCGCGCCCGCTCGAGGGGGAGGTCGGCGGTTTCGGTGATCGAGGCGAGTAGCTCGTCGAAGGTCATGGCTCAGATGAACGTAAGGCGCTTGCGGAGGTGGGACTCATCGATGGCATAGAATGCCTCATTCCACTCGCGGGACTTCTGCTGGAGGTAGATGTCTTTGAAATCGCCGAAGACGGTGTCGGTGAGGGGATCGGATTCGAAGGCCTCGAGCGCGTGCAGCAGGGTCCTGGGGAGGAGGTCGACACCGGCGGTGCGGAGTTCTTCCTTGGTCAGGTCGTAGCAGTTGGTATTGAGGGGGGCGCCGGGATCGAGCTCCTGCTCGATGCCCTCGAGTCCTGCCGCGAGTTGGACGGCGGCGGCGAGGTAGGGGTTGCAGCCGATGTCGGGCGCACGGTTCTCCACGCAGTAGCGGTTGAGTGGCAGCCGCATCATGGCGGAGCGGTTGTTGCGACCGTACGCCCTCATGACGGGGGCCCAACTGATGTCGGGCATATCTCCTTGGGCGATGAGGCCCTGGTAGCTGTTGTAGCTCGGGCAGGTGACGGCGGTGATGGCCGGGGCGTGCTTGAGGAGGCCGGCGACAAAATGGTAGGCGGTCTTGGCGAGGCCGATCCCATAGCGCTCGGCGAAGTCGTTCGAGCCCGATCCGGGGGCGAAGAGATTCTCGCCGGATGCGGTGTCGGCCAACGACATGTTGAAGTGGCAGGCCGAGCGGAAGTCGTTGGCGAAGGGCTTGGGCATGAAGGTGGCCGTGGCGCCGACGCCGGCAGCGACCTCTTTGGCCATCAGGCGGAGGAAGGTGAAGCGGTCGGCGATGGTGAGGGCGTCGGCGTGGTTGAAGTCGAGCTCGTACTGGCTATGGCCGCCCTCCTGATCCATCGAGTAGAGCCCCCACCCGAGCGCTGCCATATGCCGGGCCATGGGCGCGAGGAAATCGAGCGAATCGAGCGTCTGCTTCACGTCGTAGGCCGGACAGACGCCTTGGAAGCGGGACGGGGAGAGCGTCGCCCGCCCGCCCGTTTCGGGATCGACGAAGAGGACGTAGAACTCGGTTTCGAGACCGACGTTGAAGCTGAAGCCGAGGTCGGCCGCGCGGGCGAGTTGCCGCTTGAGAATCTGGCGGCTGTCGTGAGGATAGGGCGAGCCTCGGTAGTAAAGGTCGCCAAAAAAGTAGCCGAGGCGCGCGTCCCACGGGCAGAGAAGCATCGTTTCGAGGTCGGGGACGGCGGCGCACTCATCCTCGTGGGGGCCGACGAGCCCCATCCCATCCATGGCGCCCACGGTGAAGAGCTCCGACCCGTGCGCCATCTTTTCGAACGCGGCCACCGGCGTGACCTTCGCTTTCGGAACCCCGTGGATATCGACGTAGGTCGCGAGACAAAACTCGACCCCTGCGGCTTCGAGCGCCCGGCGGGTGGAGGCGAGGAGGTCCGGATCGACGGCGAACCCGGGGGGGACAGCGAAGGGTGGGACGTTCTCGATCACCCGGGAGCCTCTGCGCGGGAACCTGTGGGTGAAATAGGAAAGTCGTCCTATGGGACGGCCATGGCGGCGTAGCGGTTCTCCACGCCGAGCTTTTGGAAGATGTGGTCGAGATGGTTCTTGACCGTGTGGGGGCTGATGCCGAGCACGGTGGCGATCTCATCGTTCGTCTTCCCCTGGCGGAGCCAGTGGTGGACCTCGCGTTCCCGGGGGGTGAGCCGGATGGCCGCGATGCCGTCTCCTCTCGCCAGCGGATGCGCCGTCGGCCGGCGGCTGAAGCGGGCGGGGCTCGGCGAGGTCGGCTCGAAGGCGAAGTCGACGCCGGCGACCGCGATCACCCGCCCGTCATGGACGACGGGCGCCGCCTCGCTCGTCATGAGGCGGATACGGTCGCCCAGGGGGTAGAAAAAGGGATCGACCTTGCAGGGCTCGCCGGTCTGCTTGGGAAGCCAGTACCAGGTTCCCAACTTCCTCTCCTCGAACCCGGTAACCGGCTCGAGCTGCGGGCGGTCGTCGGCGCGGTGCCAGGTCGGTACGAAGCGGCCGGACGCGTCGTGACCGGGCGCCCGGCGAAAATCGGCATCGCGGCCGGCCAGCACCCCGGGTTCCCAGATGCTCCAGACGCTGAGGAAATCCTCGTTTCCCT
>CAZKYJ010000421.1:0-5216 GCA_964556355.1 uncultured Verrucomicrobiales bacterium
CTCGGCGGTGCCGGAGACGATGCGCTGCACGGGCGCGAAGGCGACGATACGCTGATCGGCGGCGCGGGGCAGGATACCCTGTTCGGCGGCTGGGACGATGACGTGATCTCGGGCCTGATACCGGTCGAAGAGGGTGACGATCTCGAAGAGGCCACCGAGAAAGCGGCTCCCGCCGTTGGCAGGAGCACCGCTCCCTGAGTGCCGGACGTAAGCGGCAACCATGAGCGTCGCTTCCCTTCTCAATCCGGCCCATCTCAAACACTTCAAGGACATCGCCGTCCTCCTGGCGAAGTATGGCCGGCCGGACCTCCTGCCCCACGACGGGGAGGACGCCGGCGATGGCAAGGCCGCCGACCTTCCCGCCGATCTCCAAGCACTCGGCCCCACTTTCGTCAAGCTTGGACAGCTCCTCTCGACCCGTTCGGACCTCCTCCCGCTCGAGTACATCGAGGCGCTCGGCTCGCTGCAGGACGACGCCGAACCATTCCTCTTCGAAGAGGTCGAGCAGATCGTGCAAGATGAACTGGGCGTGCGCCTCTCGAAAGCCTTCGCCACCTTCGACCAGACGCCGGTCGGCTGCGCTTCGCTCGGCCAGGTCCACCGCGCCACCATGCGGGACGGGCGCGACGTCGCGGTCAAAGTCCAGCGCCCGGGAATCCGCTCGAGGATCATCGCGGACCTCGACGCCCTCGATTCGATCGCCGATTTGCTCGACGAGCACACCGACGTCGGTCGGCGCTACCGTTTCGGCGAGCTCGTCACCCAGTTCCGCCAGTCGCTGCTCGACGAGCTCGACTACACCCGTGAGGCGCGGAACCTCCGCTCGATCGGCGCGCGGCTGCGGGAGTTCTCCCGCATCACCTGCCCCGACGTCATCGCGGACTACTCCGGCTCCCGCGTCCTCACCATGACCTTCCTCCCGGGGCGCAAAGTCACCGACCTCAACCCGCTTGCCGAAATCGACCTCGATGCGGACGCGGTGGCCGGGCAGCTCTTCGAAGCCTACCTGAAGCAGATCCTTGTCGACGGTCTCTTCCACGCCGACCCCCATCCCGGCAACATGCTCATCACCGGCGAAGGGAAGCTCGCCGTCATTGACTTCGGGATGGTCGGGCGCATCCAGGCCTCCCTCCAGGAACACCTCCTCCAGCTCCTCTCCGCCATCGCCGACGGCAAGGGCGACATGGCCGCCGATCTCGCCATCAAAATCGGGGGACGCCAGGACGATCTCTTCGACGGCGCCAGGTTCCGCCGGGACATCGCCCGCATCATCGGCGACCAGCAGGGCGCCAGCGTGGGCGAGATGAAGGTCGGGGAGGTTGTTATGTTAGTGACCCAGGCCTGCGCCGCAGGCGGCGTCCGTGTGCCCGCCGAGATCTCGCTCCTCGGCAAGACCCTCCTCAACCTCGACGGCATCGGGCGCGCGCTGGCTCCCGACTTCGACCCCAACCGCGCCATCCGCCATCACGCCGCCGAGATCGCCCAGCACCGCATGCTCAAGAGCCTCGCCCCCTCCGAACTTTTTCAGAACATTTTCGACGTCAAAGAACTCCTCACCAAGACCCCGGCGCGCCTCAACGAGGTGCTCGCCGCCCTCGCCGAAGGCAAGCTCAAGCTCGACGTCGACGCCGTCGATGAGGCCTCCCTCATCAACGCCTTCCACAAGATCGCCAATCGTATCACCGTGGGTCTCGTCCTGGCCGGGCTCATCGTCGGCGCGGCGCTCATGATGAATATCGAAACGTCGTGGACGCTCTTCGGCTACCCCGGCCTCGCCATCACCTTCTTCCTGCTCGCCGCCGCCGGCGCCCTCGTCCTCGTCTGGCGGGTGCTTTTCGGGGACGACCGCTGAAGGTTCCCCACCCGGATCGCCTGCCCCGCGCTTCTTGGGGAGGGACGCTTGTGGCCGTCAGCCGGGTACCGATCTCCACCGCACTATGGACGATTGCATCCGGTGATCGCCTGCTGAAAACTGTTGCTGTCTCCCCCGTATCAAGCCCCATGCGCCGCCTTACCCCCGCCGTCCTTGCCGCCTCGTTCATCGCCTCTGCCCCCGCCGCCGAGCAGCTGACCGGTGCTCGTGCCCCCGCCAGTTCGCCCGCGCTATCGGCACCGGCCTCGCAGGCGCTTTTCAATGTTCCCGACGGCTTCGAGGTGCGCCTGTTCGCCGCCGAGCCGATGGTGGTCAACCCGGTGGCCATGGATTGGGACGAGCGAGGTCGGCTCTACGTCCTCGAGCTTTTCGAGTACCCGCTCGGGGCGAAGGACGGGGAGAAGCCGCGCGACCGCATCAAGATCCTCGAGGACACCGACGGCGACGAGATCGCCGACAAGGTGACCGTTTTCGCCGACGGGCTCAACCTCGCCACCGGCTTGCTCGTCGGGCGCGGTGGTGTCTATGTCGGCCAGGCGCCCCACCTCTTGTTCCTCCGCGACACCGACGGCGACGACGTGGCGGACACCCGCGAGATCGTGCAGACCGGCTTCGGCTTGGAAGACCGCCACGAGTTGCTCAACGGCTTCGCCTGGGGCCCGGACGGCTGGCTCTACATGACCCACGGGGTCTTCACGAATTCGAAGGCGGTCGATCCGGACAAGCCGGACGACGAACCCGTACAGATGGATGCGGCCGTGGCGCGCTTCCACCCGGATACGCGGGAATTCGAGGTCTTTGCCGACGGGACGAGCAACCCCTGGGGCGTCGATTTTGACGCGGACTACAACGCCTTCGTGACCGCCTGCGTCATCGACCACATGTTTTTCATGGCTCCCGGCGGCCACTATGTGCGGCAGGCGCGTGCGCCGGAGAACCCGTTTGGCTACGAACGCCTCCCGTCGATCGTCGACCACCAGCATTTCCGCGCGGCCTTCTGCGGGGTGCAGGTCTACAACGGCGACCAGTATCCGGACGAGTACGCCGGCATGATCTTCCAGGGCAACATCCACGGAAACGCCGTCCACCAGGACAAGCTGACGCCGGTAGGCGCGTCGTTTGCCGCCGACTTCGTCGACGATTTCCTGACCACCGAGGACGGCTGGTTCCGCCCGGTGGCCACCAAGACCGGCCCGGACGGATGCCTCTGGGTCATGGATTGGCACGACAAGTACCCGTGCTATCAAAACGCCAGGGCCGACCCGGAAGGGGTCGACCGCGCACACGGGCGGATCTGGCGGGTCGTCCACGGCAGCGATCCCCTGCTCCCCGAGATCGGCGACGATCCCATCGCCATGCTGCGCCATCCGAACAACTGGCACCGGCGCACCGCCCGGAGACTGCTGACGGAACGCAAATTCGACGGTGCCCAATCCGGACTGGAGGCTCTCTTCGCTGATCCCGAGGCACCTGGATCCGCCCGGCTCGAGGCGCTGCTCGCTCTCCACGGCACCCGGTTCCTCACCGATGCCCATCTCGATGCCGCCGCCGATGACCCGCAGGAGAGCCTCCGCATTTGGGCGGCCCGGCTCACCGGCGAGCGCCGCACCGGCGAGAGCGCCCGGCTCGCCAAGCTGGCATCGGACGCGTCGCCGGCCGTGCGCCTGGCCGTGGCCACCGCCCTCCGGCAGCACAGCTCGGGCTCGCTGACGAAAGACCGACCCGCCCCGGATGGACTGGCCGACTTTCCGCTCTTCGACGTGCTCACCCCGTTGGCCAAAGCCTCAGCCGACCCCGAGGACGCCGTCTTGCCCTTCCTCATCTGGATGGCCTTTGAGCCCCGGCTGGCGACCTCCCCGGCAGCCGCGCTCGAGTGGCTCGCCACCACCGGCCCCGACGCCCTCCCCCTCTCGGAAACGCTGGCGCGGAAATCGATGCTCCGCCTGTGCGACCTCCGCACTCCGGAGGCGATCACCATGGCCGCCCGCTTCGTCGCCCGCGCCGCACCCGAGCTGCAGCGCGCCGCTTTGGCGGGTCTCTTGGACGGGCAGAAAGGCGGAGCCATCGTCCCCGGCGCGATCCCGGAAAACTTCTTCGCAACCCTCCTCGAGCACGCGGACCGCGAGCCGGTCGACCGGCTCGCCGCCCTCTGGGGGGACCCGTCCGCGGTCGAAGGGATCTTGGCCATCGCCAACAACCGGGAAAAGGCGATCGGCGAGCGTGTCGCCGCCCTGGAAACCGCGCGGCAGTTCGAGTCCCCCCAAGCCCGGGACCAAGTGCTCGCCCTCGTTGCGGGCGACCAGCCGACCGAGGTGGCGACCGCCGCCCTGCGCACGCTCCGGGTCACCGGAGACGACGCGACGGGCGCCCAGATCGTCGCCCGCTGGCCGTCGCTTCCCAGCGAGCTCCGGCGAGAGGCAGCCAACCTGTTCGTCCTCCGGCCGGCGTGGAAGAACGCCCTGCTTTCCGCCATTGAAGAGAACGCGATTTCGGCGTCGGAGATACCCGCTCCGGTCGTCCGCTCGCTCCTCGATGAGGGCTCGGAAGAAATGCGCGCCCGCGCCCGCTCGGTGGTGGGCAGCTTCCGTCCCTCTCCCGACGCCATCGCCCAGCTCATCGCCGAAAAGCGCGCGATCGTCGTGGCCGATGAGCCACCGATCGACGCCGAGCAGGGCAAGATCTTGGCGCAGTCGATGTGCTTCACCTGCCACGCGCTGCACGGCACCGGCCAGGACGTCGGTCCGGATCTGACCGGTGTCGGACGCTCGAATGTGGACGCTCTCTTGGCCAATATCATCGACCCGAACCAGATCATCGGGCTCGGCTATGAACTTTGCGTCATCGCGACGAACGACGGGCGCACCTTGTCCGGCCGGCTGATGGAGAACTCGGACACGAAAGCCGTGCTGAAAGTCGCCGGTGGCGCGGAGGAGACCATCGCCAAAGAAGATATCGCCTCCCTCGAGATCACCGACCAGTCGGTAATGCCGACCGGCCTCGGCAACCTGCCCGACGAGCAGTTCCGCAACCTCATCTGGTACCTCCTCAATCCCCCGGAGGACCGGCGCGAGATGACGCCGGAGCTCCGCCGCGAACTCATCGGCGCCGCCCGGGAACCCGCTCCCGCGCCGGCACCCGGAAAGCGGGACCGCTACGCCCCCAACCCCGGCAGCTACCCGCGGATCGACCGCGAATCCGTCGCCCTCTGGAACCCGGAATGGACGCTCGATGCGCCCGAGTTCGAGGGTACGCCCCAGAAGCTGGGGAACCACCGCGGTCGCCCAAACATCCTACGGACCCATCCCTACAACCCGGATCACCCAGCCTCGCTTTCGCGGAGATT
>CAZKYJ010000422.1:0-5209 GCA_964556355.1 uncultured Verrucomicrobiales bacterium
AACGGCAGGTACTCCGCCGCCTCCAGGACGCGCGCCCGACCGGCATGGAGACGGGCGAGCTCGCGCGCCAGGTGGGTATCGACAAGCACGCGGTCGATCTTGCCTGCCCCGTCGAGCCCGGAGGGATCCAATGCGGCGAACTCCTCGCCTGCCCGGCGCAAAAACCTCTCCATCCGCGCGATATCTTCGCTCCCATAGCCGATCGCATAGTAGCTCTCCAAACTCGCTCGATCCGCCGCCAGGCGGACAATTCGCTCGTCGATCGGTGCCGCTACCGCCGTCGCGAGGAGCACCAACATGCCACAGCCGGCCGATGTCACCGAAAGGTAGTTCCTCAGCATTCTGCAGCCTGACCACATCCGCCACGTCGCCACAAGGTCAAATTTGCTCGCAATAACAGAAATTATAGTAATTATAATTTTTCTTGCCGAAATCGATCAGACATGCCAAATTACCTCTCATCACGCCGATGGG
Source organism: uncultured Verrucomicrobiales bacterium (assembly GCA_964556355.1). Classification (GTDB taxonomy): domain Bacteria; phylum Verrucomicrobiota; class Verrucomicrobiia; order Verrucomicrobiales; family DEV007; genus CAZKYJ01. Next base: position 475 of record CAZKYJ010000422.1, read on the forward strand.
GAGCCCTACGTCCATTGGTCGCATAGTCATCAACCCGAGATCTCAAACATGCTCGCCTCGTCACCGGTTTTTTCGGCTCCTACACCCAACATTGACTCTCCACTTCCCGAGGCGCCCGCGGCGGCGCCGGATATCGCTCCGGTGCTCCGGGAACGCCTTTGGCACGAGGTCTTCCTCATCATCACGCCCACGATGTGCGTGCTGCAGCTCGCGCTTTTCGCCTGGCTCCAACAGATCATTGCCAAGCCGACCGAGCCTCTCGGACTGACGCTCATGGCGGTGCTCATCGGTGGCTACTCCGCCTACCGCCTCGTGCCCGTTTGGAAGCGACTCCACCGGGCCAAGACCGGTCATCCCCCGGGATGGCTCATCGACGAGGCACTTGCCGCCGCCAAAGATCAAGGCGCCGTGACCTTCCAGGACCTGCCCGGCCAAGACGAACGGCACATCGACCACGTAATCATCGCGCCGACCGGGATCTTCGTCGTGAGCATCCGGCCGCCCATGCGTGGACAGAACGGGTCGAGGCGGGTTCAGATCATCCGCGAACGAGACGAGCACCGCATCATGGTCGGGGGGCTTCCGATGCTCGACGATCCCGGGTTCCAGCTGACCGAGGCGGCCTCCGGCCTGAGCATGGTGCTGCGCGCCCGCTGCGGCGAGAAGCACGAAGTGCGCCCCGTCGTGGTATTCCCGGGTGCCGATGTCAGTCCCACCCCCCCCGCCGTTCCCTACCTCGCGATGTCTGACGAAGATTTTCACCGCGAGCTCTGTCTCGCTCCCGACATCATCAGCGCGGCCTCGATCGGGAAAATCGCCAAGGAGTTGGCCAAGGCGCACGGCGGCCGCCGCTAGCGGGAATGGACGTTGGCGCGGGCGGCGAGTGGCCGTATTGGTACGGCGCCTACCCTTCCCGCCCGAATCGTGCCGCACCCCGCGACCTTCTCCCTCCCCCTGCTCGGCCTCCTCGCGCTGGCATCGCTCTCCGCGACCGCGCGGGCGGACGAGTTCCGCGCGCTCTGGGCGGACGCCTTCCACTCTGGCTTCCGCACCCCCGCGCAGACCGCGCAGCTGGTGGCCGACGCACGGCGGGGCAACTTCAATGCCATTGTGGTGCAGGCGCGCAAGCGGGGCGACGCCTACTACGAGAGCCTCTTCGAACCCAAGGCGGCGGACGTCGCCCCGTCGAGCTACGACCCGCTGGCCGATCTCATCTCCCAGGCGCACGCCGGTCCGGAGCCGCTGGAGATTCACGCGTGGATCGTCACCTACAACATCTGGAACTCCGAGAACGGCGTCCCACCACAGGCCGATCACCCGTTCCGGCTGCACCCGGAATGGCTGACACGGCGCCAGGACGGCACCACGTTCGACGGTGCCAATCACGCCTTCGACCCGGCGCATCCCGCCGTGCAGGGCTTCACCTTCGACGTAGCCATGGATCTCGTCTCCCGCTACGACATCGACGGCCTCCACTTCGACTACATCCGCTACAGCGAATCGGGGTCGGGCATCAACAGCAACCCGTGGGGCTACCACCCGGTCGCGGTGGAGCGCTTCAACCGACTCTACGGGCGTAGCGGGACGCCCGCCCCGAGCGATCCCCAGTTCCTGCAGTTCCGGCGCGACCAGGTGACGGCACTGGTCCGCAAGACCTACCTGCATACCTGGGCGCTCAAACCGGCGGTTCGCGTTTCCGCGGCCACCATCCTCTTTTCCAACCCGCCCGCCAACGCCGGCGAGAATGCCTTTGCCACCACGGAAGCCTACACCCGCGTCCTGCAGGACTGGCGCGGCTGGATGGCGGAGGGCATCTTGGACATGAACATGCCGATGAACTACCGCGACCAGGATACGCGGGGTGCGGATTTCATCACCTGGCGGGATCGGGCGGCTGACATGCAGTTCGACCGCCACGCCTCCCTCGGCGTCGGGATCTACCTCAACGACCTGGCGGATGCCATCGCCCAGCTGCGCGCGGCCCGGACGGCGTCGCCTGCGGGCAACGCCCTGGTCGGCTCTGTCGGGTTCTCCTATGCGGTGACCAACGGCGATGGCATCCCGCGGGCGACGTTCCTCGATGCGCTGACCTCACCGTCCGCCTTCGACCCGGAACCCGAGCCCCTCTTCGCATCACCGGCGGTCCCGCCCGCGATGCCGTGGAAGTCGGACGCCACGCGCGGCAACCTGATGGGGGTGGTGACCGATGCCGCCACCGCGTCCGCCGCGGACGGCGCCCACGTGACCGTGCGCGGGCCGACCGAGGCCTCGGCGCAGGCCGACGCCACCGGGTTCTACGGCTTCGTCGGCCTCCCCGTCGGCACCTACACCTTGGAGGTGAACCCGCCTCCGGGGAGCGGGCTTCCTCCGGTCTTCCGCGAGGTTGCGGTGGCCGGGGCGCTGGTCGCGCGTGCCGACGTCGCGCTCACCGAATTCGCCTTCGCCATCTCCGAGCTGAGCTTCGATGCGCTGAACGGGGGATGGCGCATCGTCTGGCAGAGTAGCCCGGGGCGCGTCTACGCGGTCGAAGCTTCGCCGGACTGTCTTCACTGGACGCCGCTGGTGCGGGAAATCCCGGCGGCGCCCGGTGGGGGGCCCGTGGAGTACCGCGACTTCACGGCCGACCCGAACGCCGGCGCGCGCTTCTACCGGGTCACCTCGCCCGAGTAGGGGAAGCGCTAGGGAACGGTCACGGCGCGGAAGAACCTGCGGTCGAGCGAGATGGCGAAGGTGAACGACTGCGTTGTCGAACCGCTAAGGGTCACCGTCTGGAGCTCCATCCACGAGCTATCGCCGAGGTCGGGGCTGGCCTCGATCCGGTAGGTGGCACCGTCCTCGCCGTTGAGGGTGAAGGCGATTTGCGCCCCGTCGTTGAGGGAGGTGACCCCGGTGAGGGTGGGCTGGAACGGGGGCGCGCCGCCGATGGTCAGCGCGAGCACCCCGTTGTTCGTCCCGAGCGCCGCGAGACACCCGGGACCGAAAGCCACGGCACCGGTGGCGAAGGCGTTCGCGTTGTCGCTGGCGAAAAACTCCTGGTCCAGGAGTATGGGCGGTGCTCCGCGGTCCGAGATATCGAAGATCTGCACGTTGTCCGGGCTCTCGTTGGACACGCCAGCCAGGAGGTTCGCGGCGGGATCGACGGCCACCGGGCCGATGCTCCCCGGGAACTGGGCAGTGGTGAAAGTAGCGAGCAGCGTCCCGGTCGGATTGCCGATGGCGAAGCTACACCGGTAGAGGGAGCCGCCGCCCGTCTTGCCCCAGAAGGCATCTCCCGAATCGAAGGCGACGCCCAGCCCGAAGCTGCCGGAGACCCCCGCTACGGCGATGGGATTGGCCACGAAGGCCACGCCCGCCGACGGCGTAAAGATGACGACCTCGTTCGTCGATCGGGTCGCGCAGAGCACCTGGGTCGCTGCGCCCGAGCCCCGCGCCGTGATCGAGTCTCCAAACCGCTGGCTGGCGATCGGGGCTCCGTCCACGGAGGCGTCATAGACCACTTCCGGGACCGTCGTTGGGTCGTCATCGGCCCAGCGGTAGAGCTTGAAGTCTCCGCCGCCGAGCGAGAGGTTGGCCCCGAAAATCGCCCCATCGTCCGCCGCCGCGATGACGTTGATAGGGAAAAGCCCGCCGGTGACGCCGGTGAGATCGAGCGTATGCAGGTCGGAGCCGGTCGCCCCGTCGAGGACTCGGATCTGGAGGCCGCCGGTGCGGCTCGCGACGAGCACGCGCCCGCTCACCGGGTTGAGCGCCAGCCCGCGCTGGGCATTGTCGTCGGCGAGGTAACCGCGGTCGCCGATGCCCAGCACCCATTTCGGCTCGGCGAGCGGCGAGTCGGTGCGGGGGGTCACGGTCAGGGCGGCCGGCTCGCTGGTGGCCATGCCCGCGGCGTTGGTCACGGTCACGGTGTAGTCGCCCGCGTCCGTCGCCACGACCGCCGGGATCGTGTAGGTGCTCTCGGTGGCGCCGGGGATCGGATCCCCGTCTTTGGACCACTGGAAGGCGAATGGCGGCGTCCCGGAAATCACCACGGAGAACTCGGCGGGCCCGCCGGCGATCACATTCAGGCCCGCGGGCTGCGTGGTGATGACCGGGGGATCGGTCTGGTTATCGTCGATGATGTCGTAGGCCACCATGCCGTTGTTGGTCGAGAGGGCGAATACGACATCAGGGCCGAAGGCGACCGCGCCGGTGCCTCCGGTGGCGTTGTCGCTCGAGAAGGTGGCCGAATCTGCAAAGATCGGGGGGATGGCCGGGGCGCTCACGTCGTAGAGTTCGAGGGTTTCCGGGACGGCGGAGCCGGTGAGCGTCGTGGCGAGTCTCCCGGTGGCCGCATCCGTGCCGATGGCGCGCGCGCTGGCGTTGAGGGTGGTAAACGACTGGAGCAGCGTGCTGGTTCCCGCCACGAGGTCGAACCCGACATGCCGCAGCGGCGCGCTATTGAGCTTGAAATAGGCGGTGTCCCCGGCCCCGAAAGCGACGCCGAGGGTCCCGTTGCTGCTGGCGGCCGCAGGCAGCAGGACGGGCGCATCGAATTCCTCACCATCGGCGGTGGTGAAGATGGCCACCAGTCCCGAGCCCCTCGAGGGGACGATGATCTGCGTGCTGGCGCCCGCCCCGCGCACCGCCATGGTGTCGCCCCAACGCTGGAGGTTGAGGCTCGCACCGGTCATCTCGTCCTCCCCCGCCGGATCCCCCTCCCAGGCGATGGTCGGTACGGTCGCCGGTCCGTCGTCCG
>CAZKYJ010000423.1:0-5201 GCA_964556355.1 uncultured Verrucomicrobiales bacterium
ACGATGTGCCCCAGCCCAGCACCATCGGCAACTCCAAGGCGGTCGGCGAGCCCCCCCTCATGTTGGCCCTCTCCGCCCGCGAGGCCATCCGGCATGCGATCTCGTTCCTTGACCCCAACGCCCCCCACCGCCTGGGGAGCCCCGCCGGTCCCGAGGCCGTGCTCGCTGCGGTGCGTGGGCGCGCGGGGCGGCGCCCCATCGATCCAACCCGAACCGCGAACGAATGAACGAACACGAACCACGCCAGCGCCTGGAACCCGGGCGGACCGCCTTCCTCTTCGATCTTGACGGCACTTTGGTCGACAGCGTCTACCAGCACGTCCTCGCCTGGCGCGAAGCGCTGGCGGTCGCGGGAATCGACCTCGCGGTCTGGACGATCCACCGGCGCATCGGCATGAGCGGGGGCCTCATGGCCAACGCCATCTTGCGCGAAACGGGCCAGGAGGTGACACCGCAGAAGGCCAAACAGCTCACCGACGCACACAAGGAAGCCTACGCCCGCCTCTCCGCCAGCGTCCAGCCTCTCCCCGGCGCACGGAGATTGCTCCGCTACCTCACCGGAGCCGGCGTCCCCTGGGCGATCGCCACCAGCGGGCGGCGCGCCAGCGCGGCGCCGGTGCTGCGCGCCCTGGAGGTCCCGGACGACGTGCCCATCGTCTGCCGGGACGAGGTTCCCCACGCCAAACCCGACCCCGACCTCTTCGTCGCCGCTGCCGCCAGACTCGGCATCCCAATCACCGACTCGGTCGTGGTCGGCGACAGCGTCTGGGACCTCCTGGCGGCACGCCGTGCCCGCGCCCTCGGCGTCGGCCTGCTGTCGGGCGGCTACGGCACCGACGAGCTGGAGCGCGCCGGAGCCTACCGCGTCTACCAAGATCCAGCCGATCTCCTCAAACACCTTGACGAGGTGGGCGTCCGTGAGATTGAATGACTCCCATGAGCACCCGCCCCCACCGAATCGTGCTGATCGCCCTTGCCGCGATCCTCCTCCAGGCGGTTTCCGCCGAGGATCCCCCCCACGACAATAAGGCACTGGCCCCGACGATCGAGAACGGTTGGAGCTGGGTTCATGAAGAGGTGGGCGCCTGGAAGTTCGATCCCGGCGGCCTCGCCATCCGCGCCCTCCCCGGAACGTTGTGGGGCAGCAAGAACGACGGCCTGAATCAGCTCGTCCGGCCCGCACCGGAGGGCGGTCTCGCCGTCGAGGTGACGGTTCGAATGGACTCGGAAAACCCACCCCGCTGGGAGCAGGCCGGGCTCTTGTGGTACGTCGACGACGACAATTTCGTAAAGCTGGTCAAGGAGGACGAACACGAGAAGTGGAATATCGTCATGGGCACGGAAAAGAACGCTGCCACCACCGTCCTTTGCGTCACCCCGGTGGCCGCCGGCGAACTCCGTCTCCGCCTGGAGCGGCGGGGCGACAAGATCGTGGGCCGCTACCGGGTGGGCGAAGGCGACTGGCAAGATGCCGCCGAATGTGAGTTCGCCAGCGAAGCGAAAGCGCACATCGGACTGCACGCCCAGCGCGGGCCGGCCGACCGGGAGCACTGGATTCGCTTCAGCGACTTCCGGGTGTTGCCGCTTCCGCCCGGCGGCTAGGGCAACGGCAGCGGCTCACCGGCTCAGGTAGACCCACGCGCGCTCCCGCAGTTCCCGGGTCACACCATCCTGGGTTTCCTCGACCCAGAACGAGACCGGATCACCGTTGTAGTTTCGTTCGTTGAGCCCGATGAGGCTGGCGGTGCTCTCGCGGATGACGAATGCGGGCACGTCGGCATCCCAGCCCCGGTTGGAATACACGAAGACCCCGGTGGCATCCGTGACCCCACCATTCACCGTTTCGATCACCGTGCCCACTTTTTCCGTTTTCATGCCTAGCACCCACAGTCTGCCCCCGTTGTTGCGCAGCATCGTCCCCGTGCTCTCGGTGTTGATCTGACGGCACCAGGCGCTCTGTCCCGGACGGTTGAGGTTCAGGCGCGCGCAAAAGTCGTCGAGAAAGATGTCGCCGTCCCCCTGCCCTTCGACATTGACCCCGATGACGGAGCTGACGACGAGCGTCCGCGCCGATTCGTGGCGCACGGTCACCCCGTCACCACCGCTCCGCGAACTCATCCGCTCGATGATGACGGCGGGTGCGTCGGCGAGCCCGCCGGGATGTCCGCCGTCCGCCAGCGTCCACCCGGCTTCGCCCGCGGCGAAGAACCTTCCTTCCAAGCCCACGATCCGCTCGACGGGTCCCCGGATGAGAACCTCTTCGCCACCGAACATGAAGTTCGCCCCCGCCGGGAGGTAGACGGTCTTGGAACCCGAATCGATTGCCCGCTGTAAGGCGGCACTCGAATCGGTCTCGCCCGTGGGGTCGCCACCGAAACTTATGATGTTGGCCCAGTCGCGCAGCGGGTCACCCCACGGGATCTCGGGCGTTTCCTTGACCGGCAGATTCGCGACCGTGCCCGCCGTGGCGAAGGTGCGATCGGGGATTTCGCGGAAGAGGGCTTCGACGTTGGCGTGGGAGGTGTCGGCGGCGATCGTCCCCGCTGCGGCGACATCCCCCTTGTCCCGCCCTTTGTCGGCATGGTCGATGGGCAGTGCGTAGCCGCTCGTGGTGACGTTGCGGAGCGCCATCTGCCGCTGGTTGAGGATCCCCGGGGTCGCGGGATCGGGATCCACCCCCCGGAGCTCCGAGTCGACCAGCGTGACCGTCCCCCACGAATCCTTCTCGTTGTAGATCGCGGGAACACCATTCTCGCTGAGGAGCCCGCGCACGAAAACCATCTGATGGTAGTTCCACCAGCCGAAACGCCGCTGGCCACGGAGGGTGACGTGCTCGAAGGTGTTGGAGTTGACCGGCCATTTCGTCGAGATCCCCACGGCGAATCCCTCCACGGTCAGATGGCGGACGAGCAGGGGGCCGATCTCATTGCAGTGCCCCAGGTCGAGACCGATATGACCCGCGCCCGGCGCCGCGCGCAGGGTGAGGTTACGGATGGTGCCCTGGTTGCTCGCGTTGAATTGCAGCGCGATCGCTCCGGCGTTGCCCCCTCCGACTTCGATGGCGAGATCCCGCACGGCATTGCGGAACCGCTGGGCGGGTGCACCCCCGGTCCAGATGAGCGCTTTGGCATCGCTGGCGTCCGTGAATCCGGGGGAGGATGCCGGTAGACGGAGCGTCGTGTAGTTCTCACCGGCACCCTGGAGGATGGTGCGCTTCTGGGCATTGCCCCCCGGCCCGTCCGGCCAGCGCAGCGTGTCGGTCACGATCCATTCGCCCGCCGGGAGATAGACGATCCGATTGCCGTTGGGGTGGGCGTCGAGGGCGCGCTGGATCGCCTCGGTGTCATCGACTCCGTCACCGGGCACCGCCCCGAAACCGGTCACATCAACGATTCCCCCGTCCGGTGGAAATGCGATGGGAGCGGCGAGCATTTCCGAAGACATTCGCACGAAAGACACCAGCACGAGCCGAACGATCCAAGGACTCCCCCGGCGCACTGATAGGTCAGGTGATCTACGCACCCGTTCCCATACGGGAATCGGTGACCGTTTTCTCAGCGGTGGGTATTCACCACAAGGAACTTGACGCCGTCCGCCCGGGTGACGATGATCGCACCAGCCCCGTCCAGGGCATCGAGCAACGCGGCATCGGTGGCGATGGTCTCGGCCACGGCGGGCGGGGCGGGCTCCTCGCTCGTCGCCATCGCAACGTCCCTGTTCGCCGGCGGCGCCGGGTCGCCCCACGGTTGCACGAATACCGCCAAACAGAGCGTAGCCGTGGCGACCGCCAGCCGGCCCGCCCGACGCCGGAATCGCCGCCGCTTCGCCGTCCGCACGATCCGATCAAGGTTACAATCTTTCGACAACGCGGTCGTGTTCATCGGACGTCCTTGAGTTCGCGCCGGAGCGCCGCCCGCGCCCGGGTCAGCCTGCTCTCCGCCGCCTTGGGCGAGATCGAGAGTGCCGCCGCAATCGATTCGACGCTGCGACCGTCCTCGTACTTCCACCGCAGAATCCGCACGACCTCGAAGGGCAATCGCCCCATCGCCGTCGAAAGTCGCTCCCTGTCGAAATCGCTCCCGCCCAAGAATTCGCGGGGCGGGCTCTCACGGCCGAAGCGGGCAAGGAAACGGCGGAAGCGCCCGTGCTTGCGCCCGGCATCGGCGGTCGCGGAGCGGGCGAGGACCGTCAGCCATCCCCAGAGCTTCTCCTCGCTGGCGAAAACTTTCATGTGCTTGGCGGCACGGACGAATGTCTCCTGCACGATATCATCGGCCGCCGACTCAGATCCCTTCCAGATGGCTAGCACGTAGGCGCGGAGGCGGCGGTGGCGGCTCTCGTAAAAGTCCCGCCAGGCGGCCTCTTCGCCGTCGGCGAGCGAACGGGTCAGCTCGGTGGTGCCATCACACTTCTCGTCCGAGCCCACGGCGGCGAGTTCTTCCGACAAGATATCCGGGACTATCTGGGGTTTGCGCATCATTCTACAGCGCCGACGCTACGGGGCGAACGGGTCGTCGATGGGGGTCTCGGAAGAACTCGGGAGCCCGGGTGGGTCAGTCGGTGGTTGGTTCGACTTATCCAGCTCTTCGACGAGCTGTTCAACCTCCTTCAACCGCGCCTCGATTCCGCGGACGATCAGCACGCCGGTCCCTGCGTGAAAGGACACGATGGGACCGCCCTCACGCATGTTCCAGTCATTCTCTGCCATCGTCCAGATTGCTTTGACCCCATCGATGACCGCATCGGATTCGACCGGCAGGTGACCGATGGCGAAAACCCGCACGGTGGGATCGCTCGCCGGCGCGGGCGCCGGCGTTTGCAGCGGGTGGTTGAAGGCGAAAACCTCACGCTTCGTCATCGGGGGAACGACGGCGGGATGTCCCACCGCGGGAGGGACTGTCGGATCTCCCGGAGCGGCGGGGGCGGGCGATCCGCCGGGGGTTCTGAAGGGGCTCATCGGAGAAGTCTCGGCGGGTTGGGGCAACGCCGTCGCCATGCCGGCAAAGCCGCCCATCTCCGCTTCAAAACCACCGGAGTCGGGGACGAGGGATCCGGGAGCCGGGAGCGGCGCCTGGATCATAAGAATTCCGGTGGCACCTCCGGAGTCGATCCACGAGTAGCGGATACCAACCAGCCATTCCAATGCCCCCATCAGATCGGCCAGCTCGACCTTCTTGAGATCGAGCTGCGGAACCGCGATG
>CAZKYJ010000424.1:0-5196 GCA_964556355.1 uncultured Verrucomicrobiales bacterium
GAAAATTTCCGCCTGCGCCATCGGGCAGGCTTCTGCCGCCATCATGGCGCGCGGCGATGCGCGCCTTGCGCGGGGATCTGGCGCTGAGGGAATCGCGCGAGACGCTGCTGCGGGAAGCGTGGATGCGGAGGTGCCTGCGGGCGGCGGAGAAGGAGCACCAGAACGTGGCGGTGGTCTGTGGCGCGTGGCACACGCCGGCGCTGGAAGCGAAGGTGAAAGTTGCGGACGACAACGCGTTGCTCGCCGGGCTGGCGAAGCACAAGGTGGCGGCAACGTGGATCCCGTGGACCTACGAGCGGCTGGCGATGGCCAGCGGCTACCGGGCGGGGATCCGGTCGCCGGGATGGTATGCGCACCTCTGGCGAAACGAGGCCGAGCCGACGACGGGCTGGCTGGTGTGGGCGGCGCGGATCTTGCGGAAGGAAGGCCAGGAAGCTTCGTCCGCATCGGTGATCGAGGCGGTGCGGCTGGCGACTTCCCTGGCCGGGATGCGCGGGCGCCCACTGCCGGGATTGGACGAAAGTTTGGAAGCGGTGCAGACGGTCTTCTGTGCCGGCGATCCGCTGGCCCTCGATCTACTGCGCCGCCCGCTCCTGGTGGGCGACGTGCTCGGCGAGCTGCCGGAGAGCCTCCCGGTGCTGCCGCTGCAGCGGGAGATCGATGCCACGATCAAGCGGCTGCGCCTGAAGAAGGCGGCCTCGGTGACCCCGCTGGTGGTCGATCTGCGCGAGGACGGGGGACGCAATCGCAGCCAGTTCTTGCACCGATTGCTCGCTCTTGGAATCGAATGGGGCAGCAAGGAGAGGGCACGGGGCAAGGGGACTTTCAAAGAGGAGTGGCGCCTGCAGTGGAAACCGGAGCTGGCACTATCGATCATCGAGGCCTCGACCTTTGGCAATACCCTCGAGTCGGCGGCGACGACCCGCCTGGTGCGCTCATTGGATCGGGACGCGCGTTTGGCCGAGGTGACCGAGCATCTCGACCAGGCCTTGCTCGGTGCGCTGCCGGATGCGGTCGAAATTCTGCTGATTCGGCTCGATGCGGCGGCGGTGGGGGCGCAGGACACGCTGGAATTGCTCGCCGCGATCCCCTCGCTCGCGCGGATCGCGCGCTACGGCGACGTGCGCTCGACCGACGGCGCGGCGGTGCGAAGGCTGCTGGCGGGATTCTCGTCGCGCATTCACGCTGAACTTCCACTCGCGGCGGCGGGGATCGACGACCAGGCCGCGGCGGTGCTTTTCGAAGCGCTGTCCGCCTACCACGCGGCGCTTGCCATGCTGGACGAAGCTGGTGCGGTGGAAGCGCTGCACCTGTGCCTCCGCCGCCTGGCCGGCGCCGAGACCGTCCATGCCCTCGTGCGCGGGCAGGCGGTGCGCTTCCTCCGCGACGGCGGACGAATCGACGACGGAGAGACATCCCGCTTCCTCGGATTCGCGCTCTCGCGGGGGATGGACGTGCTGTCGTCGGCTGCTTGGCTGGAAGGTTTCTTGCGCGGAGGCGGGTCAATGTTAGTTCACGACCGATCGCTCCTCGCGCTGATCGACGCGTGGCTGTCGGGTTTGGCAGACGACGCTTTCCAAGCGGTACTGCCCCTGTTGCGGCGCACCTTCGGGACGTTCTCCGCGCCCGAGCGGGCACGCATTGCCAGCGGGGTGGCCGGGAACCTCCACGCGCCGCTCGTGGCGGTCGAAGCGGCGGACGTCAACACACGAAACGCAACCCCGGCGGTGGCGGCGGTCGCCCGATTGCTGGGGCTCCCAGAACCATCATGAACACTCCCGAACGCCAACGCCGCTGGAGGCTCGTCCTGGGTGCCCACCCAGGAGCCGACGGCCAGGTGTCGCTGAGCGCCGATGATCGCCGCATGGATGATGCCCTCGCCGCCCTCTACGGTGGCGGCGCCGAACCCGGAGACGGGCAACACGGCGGTCTGGGTGGCTCCAGCCCTCACGTCGCGCGCTGGCTCGGTGACATCCGGCGCTACTTCCCCGGCGAGGTGGTGCAGGTCATGCAAAAGGACGCCATCGAACGCCTGAACCTGACCCGGCTCCTCCTCGAGCCCGAACTCCTCGCGCAGGCCGAGCCCGACGTCCATCTGGTTGGCACGCTGATTTCGTTGAACAAAGTGATCCCCGAGAAGACGCGGGAGACGGCACGGTCGGTCGTGCGTCGCCTCGTCGAACAGCTGCTCAAGAAACTCGAGCAGCCGACGCGGGCGGCGGTGCGGGGGGCACTGGCGCGGAGCGTGCGCAACTACCGGCCGCGCCTCGGCGAGATCGACTGGCACCGGACGATCCGCGCGAACCTGCACCACTACCTACCCGAGCACCGGGCGATCGTACCTGAGAAACTCATCGGCTACGGGAGGAAGCGCAGCTCGATGAAAGACGTCATCCTCTGCGTCGACCAGAGCGGATCGATGGCCTCGTCCGTCGTCTACTCGTCGATCTTCGGAGCCGTCCTCGCCTCCATGCCCGCGCTCTCGACACGTTTCGTGCTCTTCGACACTGCGGTGGTCGATCTGACCGATCAGATCAACGATCCGGTCGACCTTCTCTTTGGCGCCCAGCTTGGGGGCGGCACGGATATTCACAAGGCCTTGCGCTACTGCGAGGGGCACGTGCGGCGTCCGGCGGACACGGTGATGGTGCTCATCTCCGATCTTTATGAAGGCGGCAACGCGGCGGACATGCTCAAATCGGCAGCCCGGCTGAAGGAATCGGGCGTCCAGCTGGTGACGCTGTTAGCGTTGAGCGACGACGGGAAGCCGAGCTTCGATGCGCAGAATGCCAAGCGCTTCGCCGCGCTCGACATCCCGGTCTTCGGATGCACGCCCGACCGGTTTCCCGAGATGATGGCCGCGGCGCTCGCGAAGCGGGACCTCACGCTTTGGGCGCGCGAGCAGGGCCTGCAGTCGGAAGGGTGATGGGGGCTGAAAACCCAGTGCCGCCGGAGGGCTCGCTCCCGATCAAGAATCCTTCGTTGTGGACAAACCCGCGCCCCGGCCGGGGCGCGGTGAGCGGATGGGGTGAGAAGATGTCGCCGGGAGCGGAAGGATCGCCCGCGCCCCCAAGGCCAGGTGGAGTGCGTCCAGACCGCCCCGATCTTGGCGAGGAGGTGGCAGCGGATTGTCGGAATAAAAGTCGAACAGAATCCACGGTATGGTAGGGCACCCTAAGCGATGAGCGGCTCGATGACCTGCCCGCCGAACTGGGAGAGCTGCTTGTAGCGGCCGGCGTGGTAGTAGGTGAGCCGGTTGTCGTCCAGCCCCAGGAGGTGCAGGAGAGTGACGTGGAGGTCGCGGATCGGGTGGACGACCTCGACGGCTTCGGCGCCGGTTTCGTCGGTGGCGCCGATGGTGTGGCCGGCGTTCGTGCCCCCGCCCGCCAGCCACATGGTCATGGCTTTGGCGTTGTGGTCGCGCCCGTACTTGACGCCGCCGCGCTGCCCGTTGTCGGGGCTGCGGCCGAACTCGCCGCACCAGACGACGAGAGTCTCCCCTAACATGCCCCTTTCCTTGAGGTCGCGGATGAGGGCCGCAATCGGCTGGTCGACCGCGCCGATAAGGTTGCCGTGGGCGCGCGCGATGTAGTCGTGCGAGTCCCACCCGCCGGAGTAGACTTGGACGAAGCGGACGCCGCGCTCGACGAGCCGGCGGGCGAGCAAGCATTTGCGCCCGAACGAATCGGTCGCTGCGGTTCCCACGCCGTAGGCCTCTTTCGTTTTCGTGCTTTCGCCCTCGATATCGAGGATGCCGGGTACCTGCATCTGCATGCGGAAAGCGAGTTCGTAGGAGTCGAGGCGGGCGGCGAGCTCTTCGTGCTGGGGGTGTGCCTGCAGGTGGGTGGCGTTGAGTTTGCTGAGGAGGTCGAGGTTGGCGCGCTGGTGGCGGCGGGTGACCCCCTCGGGGGGGGCGAGGTCGAGGATGGGGGATCCGTGCGGGCGGAGCGTCGTCCCCTGGAAGTGGGCGGGCAGGTAGCCGTTGCTCCAGTTGGCCGGACCGCCCTGGGGGTCGGCCATTTCCGGCAGGACGATGAATCCGGGGAGATCCTGGTTCTCGCTGCCGAGGCCGTAGGTCGTCCATGCCCCGAAGGCGGGATCGCCGCCGAATCGGTTCCCCGTATTGATGTGGTAGCAGGCGGTCGGGTGGTTGACCGACTCGGCCTGGCACCCGCGGTAGAAGCAGAGCTCGTCGGCCACCTGGCCGAGGTGCTGCCAATTGGTCGCCATCTGGGCCCCCGACTGGCCGACCTGATGGAACGCGAACGGGCTCTGGACAAAGTAGCGTTTCCCGCTGGCCATGGCCGATTCCCGCTCGCCGCTCCGGTGGAACTCCTGGAGGTGGAGGTCGGCGAGCTTCGGCTTGGGGTCGAAGGTGTCGATGTGCGACGGCCCGCCCTCCATCATCAGGAAGATGACAGACTTGGCTTTGGCATCTGGTAAATGGGGTTTCCTCGGGGCGAGCGGACCCGCGCTTGTCGCGGCGGCGGCCGCCAGGTGCGGGAAGAGCGAGGACAGGGCGACGGCGCCGAGGGAGGCACCGGTGGAGTAGAGGAAATCGCGGCGGGAGGTCATCGGATTGGCGGCGGGTTCGGGGCGCGACGCCCGTTAGTAGACGTAGATAAACTCGTTGGTGTTGAAGAGCACGAGGCAAAGGTCGGCGAGCGCGCGGGCGGCGGGTGGGAGGTCGGCGAACGATGCGTCGGGGGTATAGTTCTGGTAGACGTCCAAGGTCTCCGAGAAAGTGAACGGTTCGCCGGTCATCTCCTCGAAGGCCGAGCGGGTGATCTCCGTCGGGTAGGTTGGCGCAGGGATGTCGGCGCCCGCGTGGTAGGCGGTCTGTCCCTCGAGGTGGGCGACGGCCTCGGCGCGCTCGCCGTCGGCGGGCTTCCGGCCGAGGATGCGCGAAAATGCCTGCTCGACCGCCGCCCCGGGAGAACTCTCAGCCCCGGAGATCAGTTGGGCGAGGGCGGCGGCACGCGCGTAGCTCGCCTGGCCGTTGAAGAGGCTGAAGACCTGGGGTGTCACGGTCGAGGTCTGGCGCGCCTCGCAGGAAAACTCGGGGCTGGGCTGGTTGAACACGTCCATGAACGGGTCGCGGAGACCACGGATCTTCAGCGTGTAGATCGAGCGGCGATGGCGCGCCTCGGGGGTCGGCATCGGTTGGTAGGCCGGCGCGAAGCCACCCATGATGTG
>CAZKYJ010000425.1:0-3964 GCA_964556355.1 uncultured Verrucomicrobiales bacterium
AAAAGTTCTACGCCCTGGTGCGCCGCGGCCCCGGGCACCTCGCCTACGTCAACGCCGGTCGTGAGGACTTCCTCCTCCGCAATGACGGTGCGGACGGCTTCGTCGATGTGACCGCTGAGGCGGGCATCGCCGGGCGCGGGCGGGGGAATTCCGCCACCTGGTGGGACTACAATAACGACGGCCTCCCCGACCTCTACGTGGCCAATGATTTCAAGGATCCCGATTGCCTCTACCACAACCGCGGCGACGGCACGTTCGTCGACGTCATCCGGCAGGTCGCCCCGCACACCCCGTGGTTTTCCATGGGCGCGGACGCGGCGGACCTCGACGGTGACGGACGCACGGACCTGCTCGTGGCAGACATGGCGGGCACCACCCACTACAAGTCGAAAGTCACCATGGGCGAGATGGGCAACGCACAGGAATTCCTCCTCACCGCCGTGCCCCGCCAGTACATGCACAATGCCCTCTACCTCAACAATGGCGTGGGGCGCTTGACCGATGCCGCCTACCTCGCCGGACTCGATAGCTCGGACTGGACCTGGGCCGTCAAGTGCGAGGATTTCGACCTCGACGGTCGCGTCGACGTTTTTTTCTCCAACGGCGTCGCCCGCAGCTTCAACGACTCGGATGTCTCGCGGGCGCCCGAGGACTTCATCGGGCAGACCGAGTGGGATTTCTACAAGTCCCACCCCGCCCGCCCGGAGGAGAACCTCGCCTTCCGGAACACCGGCGACCTCCGGTTCGAAAAGGCCGGCGCCGCATGGGGGCTCGACGACGTGGCCATGAGCTATGCCACGGCGACCGGCGATCTCGACGGGGACGGCGACCTCGAACTCGTCGTCGCCAACCTCGACGAGCCGGTCGCGATCTACCGGAACGACTCGCCCGGGGAAGCCCACCGGCTGCGGGTCCGGCTGCGCGGTGCGGGTGCCAACACGTTCGGGCTCGGGGCGACGGTCACCGTGGTGGCCGATGGCCGCACGCTCGTGCGTACGCTGCAACCCGCCACGGGATTCCAGTCGTCAAATCTCCCCGAGCTCTGCTTCGGAACCGGACGGTCCGAACACGTGGACAGCTTGACTGTGCAGTGGCCGCGCGGCCACCGCCAAGAGTTCACCGGCCTCGCCACCGGACACGCGATCACCATCACCGAGCCCGACTCCCCTCCCCCTGGCCGTCCGGGACCCGAGCCCGCCCGACCGCTCTTTGCCAACGTCGCCTCGCCCAGCCTGCGCAGCATCGTGCACCGCGAGGAACCCTACGACGACTACGCGCGCCAGCCACTGCTCCCCTACCAACACTCGATGCTCGGACCCGGGATGGCCTGGGGCGACGTCGATGGCGACGGCGATCCCGATTGCTATCTCGGGCGCGCCCGGGGCGATGCCGGGCGGATCGTCTTCAACGACGGACCCGCCAAATTTCACGAGGGGCCCACCGACGCCTTCCTCCCCGACGCCGACTGCGAGGACATGGGCGCCCTCTTCTTCGATGCCGACCGCGACGGCGACCTGGATCTCTACGTGGTCAGCGGGAGCGTCGAGTGCCCGGCCGGCGACCCGTCGCTCCGCGACCGCCTCTACCTGAACGATGGCACCGGCGGATTTGCGCTGGCGGAGGCCGGCTCCCTGCCCGACCGCCGGGACAGCGGCAGCTGCGTGGTGGCCGCCGACTTCGATCGCGACGGCGACCTCGACCTTTTCGTCGGCGGTCGCGTCGTCCCGGGTGCCTGGCCCGCGACCCCCGCAAGCGCGCTCTTGCGCAACGACTCGGAACCCGGGAACCCGAAGTTCTCCGACGTCCCCTTCGATCCTCCCGGCCTCGTCACCGCCGCGCTCTGGTCGGACGCGAACGACGACGGTTGGGCCGACCTCCTCGTCTGCTGCGAGTGGGGCCCGGTGCGCGTCTTCCTCAACCGCGAGGGACGGCTGACCGAAGCCACCGCCGAGGCCGGGCTCGCCCAACACACCGGCTGGTGGAGCGGCCTCGCCGGCGCCGACCTCGACGGCGACGGCGACATCGACTACGTGGCCACCAACATCGGATGGAACACCCCCTATCACGCCAGCCCCGAGAAACCCGAGCTGCTCTACTTCGGCGACCTCGATGGGAGCGGGGAAAAGAATATTGTCGAGGCCAAGTTCGAGGGCGCCACCCTCTATCCCCGCCGCGGATTCAGCTGCTCCAGCAACGCCATGCCCGTGCTCCGCGAGAAGCTCAAAACCTTCCACAACTTCGCCTCCGCCTCACTCGGCGACCTCTACGGGGGCGACCGCTTGGCCGGGGCGCAAAGGTTCGAGGCCACCACGCTCTCCACCTCCGTCCTCATCAACGATGGCAACGCCCGGTTCGAGCTGCGCCCGCTCCCCTGGAAAGCGCAGATGTCCCCCGCGCAGGGCGTCGTGCTGGCGGACGTCACCGCGGACGGGCGGCCGGACTGCATCCTCGCCCAAAACTTCTTCGCGGCCCAGCCCGAGGTCGGGCTCTACGACGCCGGACTCGGCCTCCTCCTGCGCGGCGGCGGCGACGGCACCTTCGAGCCGCTGGAACCTCGGGAAAGCGGCATCATCGTCCCCGGCGCGGCCACCGCCGTGACCTTGGCCGACCTCAATGCCGACGGCCGCCCCGAGATCATTTTCGCCACCAATCGCGCGCCGGTCCAGATCTTCAGCGAACCCGCTTCGGCCACGGCCGACGCCGGCTACGCGGTCGTCCACCTCGACGGGCGGGCGGGCAACCCGTCGGGGTTCGGTTCGCGAATCCGTCTCACGGTGGGCGATCGGCCCGTCCAGACCCGCGAGCTGGCGGCCGGCTCTGGCTACCTTTCGTCCTCCGAGCCGCGGCTTTGGTTTGGCACGGGAAGCGTCCCGCGAGGGACGCCGGTCACCGTCGAGGTCCGCTGGCCCGACGCCGAGGTCCAATCGGTCACTTCCAGCACGGGCCACGGGCATCTCACCGTGCGCCAGCCCCGGAGCTGACCGGGGACCGGCGGGGGACTACCACCCGTCGCCCCGCTATTCCAGTCGGGTCACCGTGACGAAGTAGGCTCCCATCGGGGCATTCCGCGAGGCGTCGTTGAACCACGTGTAGAGGCGGGTGCGCCCCGCCTCGAGCGTGGTGCGGAAGGTCACCGACGTGGCGCCTTCCGGCACCGGTTTCCGCTGCTCGCGCCCCGACCCGACCTTCATTCTCGCCACGGTGAGGGGCAGCGCGACCCCCGGTGGGAGCTGGCCGTCGGTGACCGCGGTGGCGGGGAAACCCGCCGCGATGGGATGATCCGCCTCCCGCGGCCAACGTCGAAGCTCGAACGTGTAGGTTCCGGGCCGGGCGACCTCCAGCTCCCACCAGCCGTTTTTGCGCTCGCCCAAACGGATCTGGCGCTGCTGGTCGATGAAGACGTCGAGCCACTCGCAGGCGGAGAGCATCGTCGGGTTCTCGGCCGCATGGCCGATGGTCACCGGCTGCGGCTCATTGGCGAGCGCCCCGACCTCGTCCCACCAGGCGTCGAGATGGGCGCGCAGGCGGAGGACAACTTCCGCGGGGGCGCCGCTCACGTCCCGATCCTGACCGGGGTCCGACTCCAGGTCGTAGAGCCGTGCCCCCTCCAGGAGGCGCCAGCGCTCCCAGAGCACGGCGGCGCCATCGCGGCGCATCCGCGACGGGCTGTCGGGTGCCGCGAACTCGAATCCGAAGGGCATCCGCGAGTAGTTGATCACCAGCATGCGGTCTTCCGGCAGGGGACTCTCTCCCCTGAGAGCGGGGGCGAGCGAGATCCCGTCGAAACGGGAGTCGGTGGTGATAGCGCACAGCTCGAGGAGCGTGGGGAGGACATCCTGGGCCTGCGCCAGCCCGGGAAGGTCGCGCGGCTCGCCCAGCCCACCGGCCGGCCAGCGGACGAAGCAGGGCACGCGGTGGCCTCCCTCCCAGAGCTCCGTCTTCCGCCCGCGCATCCCAGCATTGA
>CAZKYJ010000425.1:3974-5187 GCA_964556355.1 uncultured Verrucomicrobiales bacterium
AATAGGTGTGGCCGAAGGTGCTCCCGTTGTCGGTGAGGAAGACGACGATGGTGTTTTCCGCCAGGCCGCTCTCGCTTAGGAATGCGTCCAGCGCACCGACGTTATCGTCGATGTTCCGGATCATGGCGAGGAAGCGGATGAGTTCGCCCCTCTGCCGCCCGTCATACCCCTCGAGGGCGCCGGACGCCTGCGCCGCCGCGAAGTCGCGCTCCATCTCCTCACGGTCGGCGGCCGGAACCCAATGGGGTGCGTGCGGTGCGTTGGTGGCAATGTAGGCGAAGAACGGCTTGTCCGCGGCGGCCTCCGCCTTCATCCAACGCATCGCCTCCGCGAAAAAGACGTCGGTGCAGTAGCCCTCGTAGCCCTTGCGCTGGCCGTTGTGGGAGTAGGTGTCGTCGAAGTAGTCGTTCCCCCACACGTCGGGAGCCGAGCTGATATGGGAGGATGGGAACCAGAGCGTCTCGTGGAAGCCGCGGTCCTGCGGGCGATAGGGGTAGTTGTCCCCCAGGTGCCATTTGCCGAAGAGCCCGGTGCGGTAGCCCGCCCCGGCGAAGAGGTCGGCGGCGGTCGGCAGATCAGAGCGGAGCAAGGTGCGCCCGCTAGACACGTTGATCGCCCCGTTGCGGGCGGCGTCGAGACCGCTCAAAAGCTGCCCCCGGGTGGGCGTGCACATGGGGGCGACATGAAAGTCGGTAAACCGCAACGACCCGGCGTGCAGCGCGTCGAGGTGGGGCGTGCGGAGCACCGGGTTCCCGTGGCAGGAAAGGTCGCCGTATCCCTGATCGTCAGTGACGATGACGATGACGTTGGGCGCGGCGCCGCCCGGCGGCGCACCTAGTAGCAGGAGGGCGAGGCAGCAGCTCAGGATGGGGGCAAGTTTCGGGCCAGGCATAGCGGATCTCATGCTAACGGGGTTTTTGGCGGGGCGCTATCCCCAAGCGGGCGAATGGTTTCACGCCCCCGAAGTCGATCTGGATTCGGGGCGCAATCCGGGCTAGACTCCCAGACCCCCACCCACCCCCGAATACGATGTTTCGCCAGCCCCCTGCCGCGAGCGCCCGGCCGATCGTGCACGCGCTCCTCCTGCTGCCCACCCTCCTCTGGGCCGGTAGCTACGGGCCGCAGGCCTTCACTTATCCCAACGGATCCACCAACCTCGGTGACGGCACCACCATCGCCAGCAATAACGGCGTCGCTTCGGTGCAGGGCAATG
>CAZKYJ010000426.1:0-5174 GCA_964556355.1 uncultured Verrucomicrobiales bacterium
GCCAACCGGGTCGCAGGTCAGCCCCAGGTTGTGCTCCATACCGATCTCGGCCGCGCACTCGACCTGCTCCGGGCTGCCACCGAGGAATTCGACGAGCGCCCCGGCCGCCATCGAGCAGGCCACGCCGACCTCGCCCTGGCAGCCGACATCGGCGCCGGAAAGCGACGCGTTCCGTTTGTAGAGCGAGGCGATGGCGCCGGCCGTGAGCAGGAACCGGTGCACGCCGTCCGCGTGGGGTGATGGGGAAAACCGGCACGCGTAGTGGAGGACCGCCGGGATGATACCGGCGGCACCGTTGGTGGGGGCGGTGACGACCCGGCCGCCCGCGGCATTCTCCTCGTTGACGGCCAGGGCGAAGAGGTTGACCCAATCGAGCGCCCGGAGCGGGTCGTCCTGGTCCGCCTTCGCCTCGTTCAGTTCGTGCCACGCCTGGTGGGCGCGCCGCTGCACCTTCAGCCCACCGGGGAGCACGCCGTCCGTCCGGCAGCCGCGGCGCACGCACTCCCGCATCGCCTCCCACACGCGATCGAGCATTGAGCGGGTCTCGGATTCGGGACGGAATGCCGCCTCGTTCGCCAGGGCGATATCCGCGATACCGACGCCCCGCGTCCGGCAGACCTCCAACAACACGTCGGCGCTCGCATACGGGAACGGCAGCGACACGATCCCGGCACGGCCCGCGTCCCCCCAATCGGCTTCACGACGGATGAACCCTCCGCCCAGCGAGTAGACGACATCTTCGAGCAGTACCCGTTCGCCGGCTCCGAGCGCCGTGAAATGCATCCCGTTCGGGTGCCGGGGGAGCGGCTCGGTGCGGTGGAAGGTAAGATCCTTGTCCGGCTGGCAGGCGAGCGCCCGACCACCGGGGAGCGTGATCGTCCCGGACGCGGAGATCTCGGCGATGCGCTGCCCGATCGAATCGACATCGACACAATCGGGAGACTCGCCCGTCCAGCCTAGGAGGATTGCGCGGTCGGTGCCGTGACCTTTGCCGGTGGCGGCCAACGAGCCGTAGAGGTCGCAGCGCAAGCCCGCCAGATCCGGGAGCTCCTCCGCGGCGAGGGCAAAATCCCGCGCCGCGCGCATCGGGCCGACGGTGTGCGATGACGACGGCCCGATGCCGATGGTGAAGAAGTCGAGAAGGCTTTCGCTCATGGGGACGGTGGTGGGTGGGTCAGGGCCGGGCGCCCCTGCGGTCACGGAACGCGCCCGGGGTGATGCCGACCGACTGGCGGAACTGCCGGGTGAAGGCGCTCTGGTCTCCGTAGCCGCAGTCCACGGCGATCCCGGTGATGCTCTCATCGCTGCGATCGAGAAGGTGGCAGGCGAGCTCGATCCGTTTGCGGGTGATGTACTGCGCGGTGGTGAGAGCAAAGAGCGCGCGGATACGCTGGTCGAGCTGGTAGCCCGATAGCCCGACCATCTTCGCCAGGTCGCCCTGCCGGAGAGGCGACCCGAGGTGGCGTTCGATATGGTCGAGGACCGTCGCCACGGTGCCGAGGTCCCGTGCCGTGTCCGCACCCGACGAGATATCCCGCGACATGCCCGCGACGCCGATCGTCCCGCCGCTCGCGCCCGTCACAGGTTCCTTCCAAGTCAGGCACCATCCGCGCCGCCCGTTGGGGTAAAGGTGGAGCTCCAGCTGGCCGCGGATCGGGCGCCCGTGGCGGATGACCTCGTAGTCCTGTTCGGTGAACCGCTCCCCTAGCGGGTGGGGGAAAACCTCGCGGGCCGTCTTTCCTACGAGTTCATCTTTCGACCCGCGGCCGCAGCGTGTCACCAGCGCCTCGTTCACCGCCACGTAGCGCCCCTCGCGATCCTTCACGAAGAAGACGCAGTCCGGGACGGCATCGAACATCTCATCCGCCATCCACGGACGCCCCAGTTCCTCGAAGAATCGTTGTTTGGCCAGATCGGAACCCATCGGGACAATCCTATCGCAGCCCCGCCCGTTCCTCTATGCCGATTCCCCAGCGCGGACTCGATAATCCGTCGGGGCAGCCGCCCCGCCGATGGTGCTGGGCGCCGGCGAACGTTGTGCCGAATTCCCAGCCCCTGCTGAACGTTCGGGCAAGACGGACGTGCTATCTTTGTTCCACGCCACAGCCATGAACCCGACCACCGCCCAGCGCATCCCCGTCATCGACTCCCACACGGCCGGCGAGCCGACCCGGGTCATCGTCGGCGGCGTCCGCGAACCAGAGGGCGAATCCATGCTCGAGAAGCGGGCGAGCTTCGCGCGCGACCTCGACTGGCTCCGCACCGCCAGCGTCTGCGAGCCGCGGGGACACGAGGCCATGGTCGGGGCACTTTTGTGCGCACCCGTCGCCGCGGATTGCGTCGCCGGAGTCATCTTTTTCAATAACGTCGGCACCCTGAACGGTTGCCTCCACGGCACCATGGGACTGGCCGTCACGCTGGCGCACCTCGGGAAGATCGGCCCCGGCAGCCATCGCATCGACACCGTGACCGGAGTGGTCACCATCACCGTCGGCGAAAGCGGAGCCGTTACGGTGCGCAATGTTCCGAGCTATCGCTATCGTGACGGGGTGACCGTGGAAGTACCCGGATTTGGAGCGGTGTCCGGAGAGATCGCCTGGGGCGGCAACTGGTTTTTCCTTACGGAAGCACCCGCCGGAGTTCGCGTGCACCTGCGTGATCTCGAGGTCCTGACCGAGTTTTCATGGTCGGTGAAGAACGCGTTGCAGGCCCAGGGCATCACCGGCGAGAACGGTGCGGTCATCGACCACGTGGAAGTGTTCGGGCCGCCCGCCGACCCCGCGCTCGCCGACAGCAAGAACTTCGTCATGTGCCCCGGCAAGGCTTACGATCGCTCCCCCTGCGGCACTGGCACGAGCGCGAAACTCGCCTGTCTCCACGCCGCGGGAAAGCTGGCACCGGGTGGCCGTTGGCGCCAGTCGGGCATCCTCGACTCCGTCTTTGAAGGCGGGGTGGAGGCGGTCGACAAAGGAGTCATCCCAACCGTCACCGGGACGGCCTGGATCACCGCGGAAGCCGACCTGCTCATCGACCCGGCCGCCCCCTTTGCCTTTGGCATCCCCTCGCCCGTCATCGTATGAAACCCCGCTATTTCTCCCCCGTCCTCGCCCTGGCGCTGATGGCGACCGCCCACGCCGGTAAGCCCAACGTCCTCTTCGTCGCGATGGATGACCTGAACGACTGGGTCGGGTGCCTCGGGGGAAACCCCCAATCGGTCACCCCGAACCTCGACCGGCTCGCCGCCAGCGGGGTGCTTTTCACCAACGCCCACTGCCCGGCCGCCGCCTGCAACCCGTCCCGTACCGCCATCTTTAGCGGGATAGCCCCCCACCGGTCAGGCCTCTACGCCAACGAGCAGAAAATGCGCGAGATCCTTCCGGAGGCCGATATCTTGCCCCAGCATTTTCGCAACCACGGCTACCGGGCAAGCGGATCGGGCAAGATGCTCCACTACTTCATCGACGCCCGCTCGTGGGATGAATACTATCCCGCCAAGGAGACCGAAGACCCGTTCCCTCCCACGTTCTATCCAAAGCAACGGCCGGTCAGCCTCCCGCGGGGAGGCCAATGGCAGTACGTTGAAACCGACTGGGCGGCGCTCGACGTGACCGATGAAGAGTTCGGCGGAGACTGGTCAGTAAGTGAGTGGATCGGCGGGGAATTGGCCAGGGAGCACGCGCAGCCGTTCTTCCTCGCCTGCGGGATCTACCGCCCCCACGAGCCGTGGTTCGTCCCGAAGAAATACTTCGAGCCCTTCCCGCTCGAAACCATCGCCTTGCCGCCCGGCTACAGAGAGGACGACCTCGACGACCTCCCGGCCGAGGGGAAGCGGCGCGGACCGAACCGGTATTTCCCCCACATCCGCGAACAGGGCCAGTGGAAGCAGGGCATCCAAGGCTATCTCGCGTCGATCCATTTTGCCGACGCCATGCTCGGCCGGGTACTCGACGCGCTCGAGAACGGACCGAACCGGGACAACACCATCGTGGTCCTCTGGAGTGACCACGGGTGGCACCTCGGCGAGAAACAACACTGGCAGAAATTCACGGCCTGGCGCGCCGTGAGCCGGGTGCCCCTGATGATCCGTGTCCCGGAGAACGTTTCAACGTCCCTCCCGGGGGGCACGGAGGCCGGTTCCTCCTGCGACCAGCCGGTCAGCCTGCTCAGCCTCTTCCCCACCCTCACCGAACTGGCCGGAATCGCCGCGATGCCGGACAACGACGGGCCGAGCCTCGTCCTCCTGCTGGGAGACCCCGGAAGCGGATGGGACCACGTCGCCATCACCCATCTCGCCGATGCGGGGAGCTACGGGCTGAGCGCCGCGGGCTGGCGCTACATTCACTACGCCAACGGGGACGAAGAACTCTACCACGTCGCCGACGACCCCTACGAGTGGGCCAACCTCGCGGCCGATCCCGGCCATCGAGAGAAGCTCGCCGAACTGCGCGCCCGGGGGCCGGTAGAGTTCGCCCCGAAGGTCGCACCCTCGCTGGAATCGCTCGATGCGCTCCCTTGGCACCCGGTCGCCCGAGGCCCGGCACCCGCCTCCACCCCCGAGGGCAGCACGTTCTCCGTGGCATTTGTCAACGAGGGCGACCGGCCCGTCGAGCTTTTTTGGATCGATCGTCGCGGCAACCCGAAATCCTACGGGACGATCGTCGCGGGAGGGATCCGCGAACAGTCGACCCGCCCGGGCGCCGTCTGGCAGATTGCCGCCCCGCACTCCGGCGATGCAATTGGCCACTTCATCGTCGGTGACCGCCGCGCGCGCGCTACCATTCCCCAGCCTTAAACCACCGAACCGAACAAGCTATGTCTGACTCCAATGTTTTTCAGGGGACTATCCCCGCCCTCATGACGCCGTGCGACGAACGCGGCGAACCGAATTTCGACGCCCTCGTCGCCACGGGCCAAGAACTGGTCGACGCCGGGATGCGCGCCGTGGTCTACTGCGGCTCGATGGGCGACTGGCCGCTGCTGAGCGACGAACAGCGGATGGAGGGAGTACGCCGACTGGCCGAGGCGGGCGTGCCGGTGGTCGTCGGGACTGGGGCGCAAAGCACTGCTAGGGCGGCCGGCCATGCCGCCCACGGAAAAGAATGCGGCGCCGTCGGACTCATGGTCATCCCCCGCCTGCTCTCGCGGGGGATTTCCCCGGCCGCGCAGCGCGACCA
>CAZKYJ010000427.1:0-520 GCA_964556355.1 uncultured Verrucomicrobiales bacterium
GCGGCCACCGATCTGGGCGCCGGCCGGGCCGGTCTCACGAACCTCAAGGTGCTGCGCCTCGAGAGCAGCTATGCCGTGGGGTGGCTCTTGCCCGGTCGCTCGGTCGCCCGGATCCATCTACTCTGCCCGGACCCGTGGCCGAAGAAGAAGCACCACGGCCGCCGGATCGTACAGCCGGCTTTTGTGGAGGCCGTTTGCGACGCGCTCGAACCGGGCGGCGAGTTCCTCTTCAAATCCGACCACGCGGAGTATTTCGACGAGGCGGTCGCCACCATTGTCGCCACGAGGTTGCTCCGGATGATCGACTGGCCGGAGAGTGCGTTCTTCTACGCGGAAACGGATTTTGAGCGCCAGTGGAAAGCGCAGGGAAAAACCGTCCACCGCGCGCGTTTCGTCAGGGCGGATGGCGGTTCAGCCTGACCTTCTCACCGGTGGCATGGGCGGATGCCGCCAGCTCATCCGGCGCGAGGACCAGGCTGACGGCGCCGCTCACCGACTGGTCGAACACCGTGATCTCCCT
>CAZKYJ010000427.1:530-5167 GCA_964556355.1 uncultured Verrucomicrobiales bacterium
AGGGTCGCTACCCACTCCCGGGAGAGCCTTTCTCCCCCGGGGAAGTTCGCGTTGCTGGCGACGACAATCTTTGGCGCGACCGCACCGACGAACTCCAGGGTGCCCGACCGGTCCAGCCGGTGCCGTCCTTTGACCAGCACGTCGCAGCGCAAGTCCCGCCCCGACCCGAGGAGTTCCTGTTCGGTCTCGAATCCCGCGTCACCCATCATCATGACCCTCCACCCGTGGTGGACGAGCCGGATCACCACGCAGCGGTCATCCGCCAGCCCATCGGTGCGCGGGCTGGCGGGCGCGAGCACCTCGAGATCCATCCCTTCGCCCAGCGGCAGCGAGAGACCCCCGACCGCCAGGCTGGGAACCGGGGCGTGCCCGCTCCCGAGGAGGGCGGCGACGGAGGGGGATGCGTCGCTCCCGGGGCCGAGGAAGAGCTGCCCCAGCGGGTAGTCCTCCGCGAGAAGGAGCGCTCCTCCGGCGTGCTGGGAATCGGCATGCGTGACGACAGCTCCGCCTACCTGGCCGATCGCCCGATGGTCGAGAAACGGGCGGACCGCCGAGCGGTAGCCCCGCGTGCTCGAAGTATCAATGAGCCATGCCGACGGCGAATCGGGAGGTTCGATCACCTGGCAGGCCGAGCCGCCACCGGTCGCCAAGACGGTGATCGTCGAGCTGCCTGCCGGGTCGTGCGGAGCACCGATCCGGACCCGAAAATACCCTCCCGGAAGCCCGGCGAAGGTGCCGGCCAGCGCGATCATGAGCCCCGCGAGCGTGGCATTGACCCGGTTGATCGCAAGCGCCACCGGCAGCGCCCCAAGGCCGGTGAACCCCGCGCTCGCCACCGCCATGGCGAGGATTCCGTAGGCTACGGGAAGGAGGAGGCAGTTGGCGAAAACCGCGAGCGGCGTGACCAGGCCGAAGTGGATCGCGATGATCGGGGCGGAGCCGAACCAGGCCGCCAGGGAAACGCAGAACACCCCGATCATCGCGCGTCCGATCTTTTCGGACCAGCGCTGGCGCCAGTCGAGCAGCGTTCGGGGAAGGAATGGGTCGGGCTCGACAAGGGGGAGGAGCGGGCGGGTGAAGACGGGGGTCAGCAGCGCGAGAGCTGCCAGCACCCCGAACGATAGCTGGAACCCCGGTGAGCCAAGCTGGCGGGTATCGATCATCAGGACGATGAGAGCGGCACAGCCGAGGCTATTGAAAAAGTTCGGTGGCCGGTGGACGAAGGCCGCGCCGAGCAGGACGGCCAGCATCAGCGCCGCTCGCACGGCCGGAGGACGCCATCCGGTGACGAAAGCATAGGCGAACGCCGAGGCCACCAGCAGGGCGATCGCCGTGGATCGCCGCACCATGAAGAGCCGCAGCACGCCCCAGATGATCGTCGAGAAGATCCCCACGTGGAGCCCGCTGATGGCGAAAAGATGCATCGTCCCGCTCAGTCGAAATGCGTCCTCGAGTTCTGGGGGGGCGTCGTCGCGCATTCCCAAGACCATCGCTTTCAGCAACGAGGAGGCGGCCGGCTGATCCTCGATCCCCCGGGTCAGCGCCGCCGCCAATACATCGCGGCACTCCCTCGCAACCTGCCCGAGATCGGGCAAGAAGCCGGGCTCCAACAGCGTCAGCGAGCCATCGAAAGCGCGGATCCTCCCGTTAAGTCCCTGCCTCTGCAGGTAGCTTTCCAGATCGAACGCCCCGGGGTTCGCGGGCGGGCGGGCGCTCCGGCAGCGCCCCGCCGTCCGGATTAGGCTCCCGTTGCGAGTGCCCGGGGGGAGACCGGTCGCGATCACTTCGAACCGGTATCCATCGAGATCGGCGAATCGGTTCCCCTTTATTGAGCCGCTCTCGGTGCGTACGCGAAAGATGGTGGTGTCGTCGATCCCCGGTTTGGGGGTGTCGATCACCCGGCATTCCAACGCGACTTCCGACCCGTTCGGAACGGGCGGGAGCCCCGCTTGCTGCAGGGTTCTGCCGTGCAGCGCGGCGAAACCACAGGCCACCGCAAGCAGGAGCATCCAGCGCCGCTGACGGTCGGCGAGCCCGCCGATCGCTGCGCCGACGGTTGCTGCGAGAAGTGTGGGGAGCCGACTCGGCGCGTCCGCGATCCAGGGGGCGAGAGCGATTCCCACAGCCGCCGCGAGTGCAGCCGCCGCCAGAGGAGCGATCCTGAGGCGCCGTGCTAGTGCCCCTTCTGCCACGGCGTCGTTCGTTTGCCGCCGCCGATGGGTGCCCTGCTACGAATGCTTCTGGTGCGCCGCCACATACTCGGCCTGTTCGAGTTCGTGGAGCTTGTGGGTGGCGTTCGCCGAATGCCGGGTCTCGGGGTACTTCTCAAGCACGGACTCGAGCAGCTGCCGCACCTTTCCGAAATCTTGGTACTGATTGAGGTAAAGGTCGGAAAGGCGGAACAGGAAAAACGCCTCGTCGTCTTCCGGCCACTCCCTCGCCGCCAGCGATTGCTCGTAGGTCGAGATGGCTGCGTCGGGGTTGTTGAGCTTCTCATGGTAGATCCGCGCGATCTCCACGATGTGCCCGTGGTCATCGGGCTCTTGCTGGGAAAGCGCGCGAAACTCGTCGATCGCGTCTTCGTAGTCGCCGCGGTTCAACGCCGCAATCGCGGCGGCGCGAATGTCTTTCTCCATCTCGCTCTCGTCCGAGTAGAACGCCGATCCGATGCGGTCGCCGAGCCAAGGGAGTCCCACGGTGATGAAAAAGCCTCCCACGATCAGTCCCACCGCGAGGTAGAGAACGAGCAAGGTCCCCATATTGGCGGGCGCCCCATCATCATCGACCTCCCCGTGGTAGGTGAAAATGAGACCGATGAGGACGATCGTCACAAGCGTCAAAGCGATGCGGGGTATCCAGGCGTTCATGGCAAACTGCAGGTGTTGAAATCCGTTCCGACGGGCAGGAATGGCAAATCCCATCTACCACGCCGCTCCCGCACGCTAGCCAGCGGCCGCGCCGATTTCCAGACGAAAATCATCGTTTTCTCCGACGCTGCTCGAAAATTCCACTTGAAACGGGCGGCAGCGGGCTACCGTTCACCCACTCTGTAACCGATGCGGGTATAGCTTAGTGGTAAAGCACCAGCCTTCCAAGCTGGCTATGCGGGTTCGATTCCCGCTACCCGCTCCAGGGCACTTGGGCGCGGTTTCAAGCGCGCCAGCCACCGAAAACCACCCCAAGCAGCCAGGAGCGACCCGCCCCGCTACCGATCCGACGATTTCTCAAAAATCCCCCGCCTAATTCGCAATTTCCCCACATTTTCGCTCGACTATTCTCGAAAAATGGCGGATTGATTCAACGATTGAAATTAGCACTGGACTAATTTTATATAAACCCCATAATTTCCCCGCCTCTCAGCATCAACACAAGTATGAACATCAAACGAACTTCACTATCCCTCCTCGTTGCGCTCGCCATCGGAGGGATGGGAAACACTTACGCGCAGGGGCTTCTCAGCATTGGGGAATCGGACGATTTTGACGAGCATTTCCCGTTTACCGTGTCCATCGGGGCGGGCGTGGGTTACGACTCGAACGCGAACTCGAGTTCCGTCGATCCGCAGGAGTCCGTCTACTACCAGGCGGGCGTAAACCTCGGGATTGCCTCAGGCTCGAAGACGTTCTCCTACAATGCAGGTCTCAGCTACTCAGGGAACTACTACGACGATCCCGGCCCGGGAGAGGACGACTACCAGCACAACGCTCGGGCATCCTTCGGCTTCCGCTACCTGGCTTCTCCCCGCCTCACCATCACGAACGCGTCCTACATTTCCTACGAGACGGAGCCGAACTACGAAATCGGTGCTGCGACCGCTCGCCGCAATGACCCCTACCTCTACGGCTACAACAACATTGGCGTCACCTACGCTTGGAGCCGGCGCTTCTCCACCGTTTCCAGCTACACGATCACGGGCGTGGATTACGAAGACGGGGATTTCTCCAACGAGAACCGCCTCACCCAAATTCTCCGGGAAGAGGCTCGCTACGCCCTCTCCCGCGTCACGAGCGTCGCTGCGGAGTACCGGTTTGAATACACGGACTACGAAAACGACTTCAACACCTACTATGCGCATTACGCGCTGGCCGGCATCGACCATTCCTTCAGCCGTCTTCTCAGCGGAAGCTTCCGGGTCGGTGCCCAGTTCCGGGAGTTCGACAACCGTGATGCCGATACCACCTCCCCCTACGCGGAGGCAGCCCTCAACTACCAGGCCGGTGATAAGACCTCGCTGCGCTACTACCTGCGCTACGGGCTCGACGCCAACGACCTCGGTTCCTACCAGGAGAACGAGACGCTCCGCACCGGCATCAGCGCCTCCCACGCCATCACTCCCTACCTCACGGGGACGATCGGAGCGAACTACATCCACGGGGAATTTAAGGATAGCCCGGTCGCCAGCGATTTCGACGAGGACACGATTGCCGTCAATGTCGGACTCGACTACCAGATCGCGAGGAACGTTTCTCTCTACACGAACTACTACTTCGTGAACGTCTCTTCGGGCAACGAGTTCCGCGAGTATGATCGCCACCGGGTCTCCGTCGGAGCGACCGTGACGTTCTAAGCAGCACTCCGTCGAGAAAATTCCAGCCCCCTGCGCATTCCCCATGCGCAGGGGGCTTTTTTGTTTCGCA
>CAZKYJ010000428.1:0-5145 GCA_964556355.1 uncultured Verrucomicrobiales bacterium
AGGTCTGCACAGGCAGCGCCTCGGCGATGGCGGCGGCTTTCGAAGGATCGCCCCCGCCACAGATCGGGACGGCGGCGGCGAACGTCTCCGGATGCCGCGCGATGGCGTCCCATGTGGCAAACCCTCCCATGGAGAACCCGACCACGTAGATCCGCTCGCGGTCGATCGGGTTCGCCGCCACGACGTCCTTGAGGACGGCGAGCGCCGCCTTGAGATAGTCGGTCTCGGGCACTTCTGAAGTCGCGTAGTTGCCCTCGCCCCAAGGTGTGGCGACCCATTGCTTCCCCGGCGGGCACTGCGGGAATACGAGATAGCACGGGTGCTCCGCCTGCACTTCGGGCGACGCCAGCACGTTGATCGCCCACGAGGTATCGCGGATCTGCTGTTCGTTGTCGGCCCCCCGCCCCCCCGCCCCGTGGAGGCAGAGGACGACGGGCACTTTCCCCTCCGCCACCTCGGGAGAGAAAAGACGGTAGGGCAGATCGACGCCCTCCGTTTTCGCGTGCCGTGCCTCGGTCACAGCCAGGAGGTCGGCGGAGGAGACCGGCTCGGTCGCACCGGCCGTGCCGGCGATAAGAATACAAAAAAATGCGGGGCGGAGCAGGGAAGCGATGGGGTGCATCCCCCAAGCTTCCCGCCCCGCCCCGTGACGGTCAAATCATTCGATGACTATTCCGCCGAGGTCGGCTTCGGACGGTCTCCGCCCTCCCTCGGACCGCGGCGCTCGCCGTCACCGCCCTCGGGGCGAGGCCCCCCTTCGCCGCGGGGTCCACCGCGCATTCCGCGCATATCATCGGGCACGACGAACCCGTCGCCGTCCTTGTCCATATTGCCAAAACGCTCTTCGGCCATCTTGGTGGCAAAAGCGACGTACTCGGCTTTCGAGACCTTGCCATCGCCATCGCTGTCCATCCTGGCGAAAATCTCTTGAGGGTCTGGGCGGCCGCGACCGCCTTCGGGCCGCTCCGGGCGCGTGCCCTCATCCTGGGCGATCGCCACGGCGCCGAACGCTCCGGCCGAGGCCAGGGCGAGTGTGATTACAGTGAGTTTTTTCATGAGCTTCTGATCGGTTTGTTGTTGGTGCCGCCTCCGCGAGACGGCGTGGCGATGTAACACCCGCGCCCCCTCCGGGTTGCGCCCCGCCACGAAATCTCGTTTGCCAACCTCCCATCGCTCGTTATCCCTTTTCCCTCCACGAATCTCAGCAAACCTCCAGTTCTCACATGACCAAAAAAATTCGCATGGGTATGGTGGGAGGCGGCCAGGGCGCCTTCATCGGCGGCGTGCACCGCATCGCCGCCGCCATCGACCAACAGATCGAACTCGTCTGCGGCGCCTTCAGCAGCTCGCCCGAAAAATCGAAAGCCTCCGGCGCCGATTTCGGCCTCCCGGAAGAACGCTGCTACGGGACGTTCGAGGAGATGATGGCGGCCGAGGCCGCCCTCCCGGAGGACGAGCGCATGCAGTTCGTCGCCGTCGTGACGCCCAACCACATGCACTTCCCCGCGGCCAAGGCGGCGCTGGAGGCCGGGTTCCACGTCCTCTCCGACAAGCCGGCCACCTTCGACCTTGCCGAGTCGAAAGAGCTCAAAGCGATCGTCGAGCGCACCGGCCAACTCTACGGGCTCACCCACAACTACACCGGATACCCGCTGGTCAAGGAGGCACGCGACCTCGTAGCCGCAGGGAAGCTCGGCAAGATCCGCAAAGTCGTCGTCGAGTACCCCCAGGGGTGGCTCGCCACGAAGCTGGAAGACTCTGACCAGAAGCAGGCCGCCTGGCGCACCGACCCGACGAAGTCGGGCGCCGCCGGATCCATCGGCGACATCGGCACCCACGCCGAGAACTTGGCCGAGTACATCACCGGCCTGAAGATCGAGGAGCTTTGCGCCGACCTCACCGCGTTTGTCGAGGGGCGCGCCCTCGACGACGACGCCAACCTCCTCCTCCGGTTCGAGGGGGGAGCCAAAGGCGTCCTCCACTGCTCGCAGATCGCCGTCGGAGAGGAGAACAACCTCAACATCCGGGTATGGGGCGAGAAGGGCGGGATCGAGTGGCACCAGAAAGAACCCAACACGATGCTGGTGAAATGGCTCGAGGACCCGATCCAGGTCTACCGTACCGGGCTCGGCTACCTCGGCGAGAACGCCGCCGCCAACACCCGCACCCCCCCGGCTCACCCGGAGGGCTACCTCGAGGGGTTCGCCAACATCTACCGGAACTTCGCGAACCACATCCGCGCCGTCGCCGCCGGCGAGAACCCCGATCCGCAGGTGCTCGACTACCCGAAGATCGACGACGGCATCCGCGGCATGGCCTTCATCGAAGCCACGGTCGCCTCCTCGAAAAACGGCGCCGTCTGGACAAAGATGGCGGACTACCTTAGCTAATCCAAAAAACCAAACCCTTAGTAACCATGGCAAGACCTGTCACCCTATTCACCGGCCAGTGGGCCGATCTCCCGATCGAAACGATGTGCCAGAAGGCGAAGTCTTTCGGCTACGATGGCCTCGAGCTCGCCTGCTGGGGCGACCATTTCGAAGTCGCCAAAGCCGATGCCGCCTACTGCCGCGCCCGGCGCGAACTGCTGGAGAAGCACGGGTTGAGCTTCTACTCGATCTCTTCGCACCTCGTCGGGCAGGCCGTCTGCGACAACATCGACGGCCGCCACCAGCAGATCCTCCCCGACTACGTCTGGGGCGACGGGGATCCCGAGGGCGTCCGCGGACGCGCCGCCGAGGAACTGAAGAAGACCGCCCGCGCGGCCAAAGAGTTCGGGGTGAACGTGGTGAACGGCTTCACCGGATCGTCGATCTGGCACCTGCTCTACTCGTTCCCCCCGGTCATGCCCGGCCAGATCGAGGCCGGCTACAAGGACTTCGCCGACCGCTTCGGCCCGATCCTCGACGAGTTCCAAAACAATGGCGTGAGGTTCGCGCTCGAGGTGCACCCGACCGAGATCGCCTTTGACATCGCCTCGGCCGAGCGGGCGCTCGATGCCGTGGGCAACCACCCGGCCTTTGGCTTCAACTACGACCCGTCGCACCTCGGTTACCAGGGTGTCGACTACGTCAAGTTCATCCGCAAGTTCAGCGACCGCATCTTCCACGTCCACATGAAGGACGCCTACTGGCACGACCACCCGACCGACGCCGGCGTCTTTGGTGGCCACGTCGATTTCCATCAGGCCAACCGCTACTGGGACTTCAAATCGGTGGGGCGCGGCAAGGTGAACTTCGAGCTCATCATGCGCGCCCTCAACGACATCGGTTACGCCGGCCCGCTTTCCATCGAGTGGGAAGACGGCGGGATGGACCGCGAGTTCGGTGCCAAGGAAAGCTGCGAGTTCACCAAGCGCGTCGATTTCCCGGCCTCCGACCTCGTCTTCGACGCCCAGTTCGCAGAAAAGTAGGCCGGGGACGGCCGACGGGCTGTCCGCCGTTACCGCCCGGAGCGCGATCTGTCACGGGGCCGCGCGAGGAACCCTCGATGCGGCCCCGCCGCCGAGCGTTACTCGGCGCGCCTACAGATCGGCAGCCTGGATCGCGGTGAGGGCGATCGTGTAGACGATATCGTCGATAAGGGCGCCGCGGGAGAGGTCGTTGACGGGGCGTTTCATCCCTTGGAGCATGGGGCCGATGCTGATGACGCCCGCGCTTCGTTGCACCGCCTTGTAGGTGGTGTTCCCGGTATTCAGATCGGGGAAGACGAAGACGGTCGCACGGCCGGCAACCGGGCTGTCGGGGGCTTTGGCGCGCCCCACCGCCTCGTTGGCGGCGGCGTCGTACTGGAGCGGTCCGTCGACGGCGAGATCGGGGCAGCGTTCCCGGACGATGCGGGTCGCCTCCCGAACTTTCTCGACGTCGGCACCCGAGCCGGATTCCCCGGTAGAATAGCTGATCATGGCGACACGGGCGGGGATGCCAAACTGCTCGGCGGACGTCGCGCTCTGGATGGCGATGTCGGCCAGGGTCTCGGCGTCGGGGTCGGTGTTGACGGCACAGTCGCCATAGACGAGAACCTGGTCGGGCAGACACATGAAGAAGACCGAGGAGACCACGCGGGCGCCCGGCTTGGTTTTGATGAGGCTCAGGGCGGGACGGATGGTGTTCGCGGTCGAGTGGACGGCGCCGGAGACGAGACCGTCGGCCTCGCCGAGAGCCAGCATCATCGTCCCGAGCACGACGCCGTCGGTCAGCTGGTCGGCGGCGGACTCGCGGCTCAGGCCTTTGTGCTTCCGCATCTCGTAGAACGGCTCGATATAGCGCTCGCGCACGGCGGCGGCATCGACGATCTCCAGCCCCTCGGGCAGCTCGATCCCTAGGCCGGTGGCCACGTCGTGGATCTCGGCGGGGTCGCCGATAAGGACGCAGCGCGCGATGCCCCGGCTCTGGCAGATGGTCGCCGC
Source organism: uncultured Verrucomicrobiales bacterium (assembly GCA_964556355.1). GTDB lineage: Bacteria > Verrucomicrobiota > Verrucomicrobiia > Verrucomicrobiales > DEV007 > CAZKYJ01. Next base: position 4,409 of record CAZKYJ010000428.1, read on the forward strand.
CCGGATGGTGCGGGGCTCCGACCCTTCGGGCAAGAGGATACGTTTGTTGGCGGCGCGCGCCTTTTCCGTGAGCTTGTAGCAGAAAGCGGCCGGCGACATGCGCAGCTCCACCTGTTTGCTCGCGTGGGTGGTCAACCAGTCATTGTCGAAGTGGTCGGCGGCGAAATCCATGGCCTGCTCGATGCGCTCGAGGTCATCGGCGGGAACCTCGGAACTCATGCCGAGCAGCGCGGACGCGGTATCATAGCTGTTGGTGGTGACCCGGAGGACGGGGAGGCCGGTATCGAATCCCGGCTTGCAGAGATCCATCACCCGGCCGTCGAGCGGGGTGTCGCCGGTGAGCACGAGCGCGGCCATCGGGATGTGGTTCAGCGCCGCCATGGAGACGGCGATGATGACATCGTCCCGGTCGGACGGGGTGACGATCACCGTCCCCGGGGTGAAGGTGCCCAGCATGTTCGGCACCGTGCGGGCGTTGAGCGAGATCCGCGTGACGCGCCGGGTGTCGATCTCCCCCGCCTCGAGCACTTCGGCGGCGAGGTGGGCGGCCACGTCGGAGGCACGCGGTTGGGTCAGTTCCACGTTGTCCGGGATGCTGCCGATGACAGCCAGCCCCGATCGCTCGCTCCCCGGCCCGGAGGGACCGTCCACCCGGTTGAGGATGCAGCCGACCAGGCGGGCGGTCGTCCCCCGGTAGAGGCTGGCGGCGTATCTGATCTCCTGGTCTAGTTCCTCGG
>CAZKYJ010000429.1:0-5131 GCA_964556355.1 uncultured Verrucomicrobiales bacterium
GTCGGCCCGCATGCCCGGCGCCAGCACCTATCTCCCGGACCCCGACAGCTACGGCACGAAAATGAAGGAGGAGGCGCGCCGCTACTTCGGTTCCGTCATCGGGTTCTCCGGCCGCGGGGAGATGATTCCCAACGACGACTCCTACTGCGAGATTGACCCCGACCGCACCGACCGCTGGGGGATCCCCGTCCTCCGCTTCCATTGGAAATGGAGCGACCACGAGAAAAAGCAGGCGGTGCACATGCAGAAAACCTTCGCCGATATCATCGGCGCCATGGGCGGGAAAGTCCTCGGCGAGGTGGATACCGATCCGGAGTCCGCGGTCATGGCCGGCGGCACCATCATCCACGAGGTCGGCACCACCTGCATGGGCAGCGACCCCGACGCCTCCGTCCTGAACAAGAACTGCCAGTCGTGGGAGGTGCCGAACCTCTTCGTCACCGACGGCGGGCCCTTCGCCAGCAACGCCGACAAAAATCCCACCCTCAGTATCATGGCCATTGCGATGCGCAGCTGCACCTGGCTCGCCGAAGAGATGCGCCAGGGGAACATCGGCTAACTCGATCCAACGCCCGCCGCCATGAATACCATCCCATCAATCTCCCGCCGCGACGCCATGAGGCGCGTCATCGGGTTCTCGGTCGCCCTCTCCGCGCTCGACATGCCGGTCTTCGCCCAAGGGGGCACCAAGACGATCGGCAGCGACCCCAACCTCCTCGCCCATGAGATCCCGTGGCCGACCGTCCTGACGGAAGCGGAGATGAGAGTGGTCGCGGCGCTGGGCGACATCATCTTGCCGGCCGACGATCTAGGGCCGGCAGCCAGCGCCCTGGGGGTTCCCGAGTTTGTCAATGAATGGGTCAGTGCCCCCTACGAGGAGCAGGCGGCCGACCTCGCGGTGATCCGGCCGGGGCTGGCACTGCTCGACGCCGAGGCCACCCGGCGGTTCGGCCAGCCCTTCGCCGACATCGCCGGCGGCGAGGCGAAATCGATCCTCGACGCCATCGTCGCCCCGGGTGGCGAGCTCCGCGAGGCCGGCCACCCGTTCTTCACCACCTTCCGCAACCTCGCCACCGGAGGCTATTTTTCGACCCCCGAGGGCTGGAAGACCATCGGCTACGTCGGCAACGTCGCCATGGCCGAATTCCCGGGGCCGCCGCCGGAGGTCCTGGAGCATCTCGGGTTGGCCTGAGGGGCCGGGGAGCGGATCGCGCCCGTTACGTTGGGGGGCGGCGGCCGCTCCGAGCCGTTAGATTCTTACCGCAACGGCAGTCTTACGGAAGGAGCCACCGATTTCCATGCCATCCTCCGACGACATCCGCTACGAGACTTTCGTGCAGCATTTCGCGCGCTACGAGCCGGATCTGCGGCGCTTCCTCCGCTCGCTCCTGCCGACCGCCACGGACACGGACGACGTCCTCCAGCAGACCGCCTTGGTCATCTGGCGAAAGTTCGACCAGTACGATCCGGAAACGCATTTTATGAAGTGGGCCTGCGTCATCGCGCGCTTCGAGGCTTTGGCCTACCGGCGGAAAATGGCGCGCGACCGCTTGGTTTTCCGCGACGAACTGTTCGATCTGATGGCCGATGAGGGCGTTGGTGAACTCGACTCCCGGCAGGCGGAGCACGAGGCGCTGGAGACCTGCCTCCAAGCCATGCCTGAACGGCAGCGCCGCTTCGTGACCCTGGCCTACACGCCGGGGATCAAGGTGAAGGAACTCGCGGAGGAGGCGGGTTCGACCGCCGCCGCTTTCTACATGCGTCTCAAGCGCCTTCGCCACCAGCTCATGCAGTGTGTCGAATCCAAAATCGCGACCTCATGAACGCTCCCCAGCTCACCGATCTCCCCGCCGAGGAGCGGGAGTGGCTCGATGCCTACCTCGACGGCACCATCGGCCCCTCCGATTTCGAGGCGCTGCAGTCGCGGATGCTCGCCAGCCCCGGACTGCGCGCGGTCGCGCGACGCTACCTCGCGCTGGACAGCGGGCTCCAGCAGGCGGGGGGCGCATCCGATGCGGCCGCCGCCCCGTGGTTGGGCGCGGACATTGCCCCAGAGCCAGACGGCAAGATCATCCGCTTCCCGGCTTTGGCCAAAGTCGCCGCCGTCGCGGCGCTGGCCTTCATCCTCGGTTCGGCGATCACCCGCTGGGGCGCCCCTCCGGATGGTCGGATGGCCACGGCGATTCCCTCCGCACAGGGCTTCGCCGTCGTCGACCACCTCGTGGATCCGACCTGGCCGGATGGCACGCCCGTCCGGGCTGCGGGCGACACGCTCGGTGCCGAGGTCTTCCGATTGGCGGGCGGTGCCGCCGAGATCCAGTTTTTCTCCGGGGCGACGATGTTTGTCCAAGGGCCGGCCGAGATCGCGTTAAAATCTGCTTGGCAGGCCGAGTGTTTGGAGGGCGCCGTGCGCATGCAGGTGCCGCCGGCCGCCCGGGGCTTCAAGTTGAATGCCCCCGCGACGGAGATTGTCGATCTCGGCACCGAGTTCGGGCTCACCGTCAGCGGCGGGAGCGCCCATGTCGAGGTGTTCGATGGCGAAATCGAAGTCCAGCACCAGGCGGCGAGCCCCCGGCTGCTCCGAGAAGGTGCCGCGTTCTCCCTTCCCTCCGACGGCGCCATGGCGCCCGTGGGCACCGGCCAGATCGTCTACCCCGACCCCGCCCAGCTCGGGGCGGAACCGGGAGCGGGAGCGCACAACGGCTTCCATCGGTGGGGCGAGGCGCTTGCCGAAATGGGTGCCGACCCCCGGCTCATCGCGCTCTACACCTTCGATTCCGACGGTGGAAGTGCGGGGTCGGTCCCGAGCATGACGCTGCCGCGCAACCCGGAGTTGGACGGGTCGATCATCTTGGCGGAGCCCGTCGGCGGGCGCTGGCCGGGGATCGTGTCCGCGCTCGAGTTCCGGCGGCCCGGGGCGCGCGTGCGGGTCAACATACCCGGTGAGTTCTCCGCGCTAACCTTCGCCACCTGGGTGCGGATCGATAGCCTCGACCGGCAGTACAGCGCCCTCTTCATGGGGGATGGCTACGAGACCGGAGAGCCCCACTGGCAGATCCGCGACGACGGAAAAATGATGCTGTCGGTGATGATCGACGACACTCGCCCGAGCAAGTACCCCGGGGACACCGCCGGGTTCCACCATGTCTACTTCTCGCCGCCGATCTGGGATCTGTCGATGAGCGGACAGTGGATGCATCTCGCGTCGGTCTTCGATCCGGCAAGGCGCTCGGTCGCCCACTTCGTCAATGGCGAGCAGGTGTCCCACCACGCGATCGACGACGAGAACCGGGTGACCTCCCTGCGGATCGGGAACGGGGAGATCGGGAACTGGGGGCTGCCCTTCCGCGAAGATCCCAGCTTCGCCATCCGCAATCTCAACGGGCGCATGGACGAGATCATGATCTTTGCTACCGCCCTCAGTGCGGATGAGATTGCGGGTCTGTTCGCCAATAGCCGTCCCGACCGGCGCTGATTCACCAATCCATGAAACCCGCCTGCCTATTCCTCGCCATCGCTTTCGCCTCCGCCTGTCCGGCCGTCGCCGCCGAACCGGCCCGACCGAACATCCTCCTCATCGTCTCCGATGACCACGGCTACGCGGACGTCGGCTTCCACGGTTGCCAGGATATCCCCACGCCGCACCTCGACCGGCTGGCCCAGGAAGGGGTGCGCTGCACCAGCGGCTACGTGTCCCACCCGTTCTGCAGCCCCACGCGGGCGGGGCTGATGACCGGGCGCTACCAGCAGCGCTTCGGCCATGAGCTTAATCCGTTCTACGACCCCGACGATGCCACGGAGGGACTGCCCGTCAGCGAAACCCTCCTCCCCGCATTCCTCGGCGGGGCGGGCTACACCACCGGCTGGGTCGGGAAGTGGCACCTCGGAGCCGCCCCGCATTTCCGCCCGGAAAACCGCGGCTTCGCCGAAACCTTCGGGTTTATCGGCGGGGGGCACAAGTTCATCGACTGGAAGGTGAACCCCAAGGTCGAGTACCTCGTCCCCATCGAGCGCAACGGCGAGCCCGTCGAGATCACCGGGCACCTCACGACCGTCCTCGGCGAGGAGGCCGCCGACTTCATCACCCGTCACAAGGACGGCGCCCCCTGGTTCCTCTACCTCGCTTTCAACGCGCCTCACCTCCCGCACGAGCCGACCCCGGAGCGCCTGGCGCAATTCGTCTCGATCAAAGATCCGCTCCGTCGCAAGTATGCCGCCCAGGTCAGCCTCATGGACGACGCCATCGGCGATGCGCTCGAAGCGGTGCGCGGTTCCGGTCAGGAGGATGAGACCCTCGTCTTTTTCTTTAGTGACAACGGTGGCCCGATCACCAAGAACGCGTCCAGCAACGCCCCGCTCCGCGGGGGCAAAGGGGAAGTTTACGAGGGCGGTGTGCGCGTGCCGTTTGTCGTGAAGTGGTCCGGGGCCCTTCCCGCGGGGAGCACCTACGACCGGCCGGTCAGCTCGCTGGATGTGTTCGCCACGTCATTGGCATCGGCCGGTGTCGCGATGCCGACGGACCGGCAATTCGACAGCATCAACCTGATTCCCTATCTCTCGGGAGAGAGGGAAGGGTCGCCCCACGAGGCACTCTTCTGGAGGCGGCACCAGCGGAACTGGGCCGTTATTGCCGGTGACTCGAAGCTCGTGCGTGTGCCGGGCAAGGGCGATGAACTCTACGACCTCCAGGCCGATGTCGGCGAGACCGACAACCTCTTGCCTTCGGCGCCGGAGCAGGCCGGGCGGCTTGCCGCGACCCTGGAGGCATGGGATAGCGAACTCATCCCGCCGGCCTTCCAGGGCACCGGCGGCCGCACGAAGAATCCGGCAGCGAAGAAGTGAGAGGGCCGGTCGTCGTCCTCGCGCTGGCTTGGTTCGCATCGCTGTCCGCCACCTTTGGCGCGGCGCCTGCGCCGCCGATCTACTCGGAAGATTTCGACGGCGAGCTCCCCTACGTCGGAGCGCGCGGACCGAACGATCACAATATCTCATTCCTCTCGTTCGGGGCCGAGGGATCGCTCTATCCCCCTTTGGGGTTCGGTCAGTTTGGCGGGACCTCGCAGTACCTCGTCGGCACGGCGGTGTCCGGGTCTATCGGAAACGGCGCGCTGCAGATCGGTTCGGATCAGCC